>NZ_VHLC01000076.1:0-43434 GCF_006547355.1 Myxococcus sp. AB036A
GGCCCCGGTGGAGGCTCCCCGCGCTGCCGTGCCGGCTCCCGCCGCCGCGCAGCCTCGTCCCTCTGTTCAGGAGAGCACCACCTTGCCCCAACCCCCCCCACGCTCACCGGTACCGCCGGCAGTCCGGACGCCTTCGAGCACTTCTTCGTCCGCGACCGTCGTCTCCCGGGGCCCTGCGCCTGGCTACCAGCAGCGTGGTGGACCCGGTGGTGGTCGCCCCGGTGGTCCGGGTGGCCCGGGTGGTCGTCCCGGTGGTCCGGGCGGCCCGGGTGGTCGTCCGGGTGGTCCGGGTGGCCCCGGTGGTCGTCCTGGTGGTCCGGGCGGCCCGGGTGGTCGTCCCGGTGGTCCGGGTGGTCGTCCGTCCTACCAGGGACCGGGCTCGTATCAGGGCGCCGGCCGTCCCGGTCAGGGACCGGTGCGTCCGACCTCGGCGCCCGGCACGGGTGTGCAGGCCTCGGCCTCTGCCTCTCCGACGCCGCAGGGCCCCACCATCATGGTCGGCGGCGTGCCGCACGCCCAGGTGTCGCCCACGGGCTCAGCCCGTCCCACGGCGACCCAGGCCGTCGTCATCTCGCGCCCGCTCATCCAGGTGCGCCGCGTGACGCCCACGGCCGGTCAGGCCAAGCAGTACCCCATGGCGCCGGGCCGCACGGGCATCCCCGAGCGGCGTGAGTACAAGGTGGTCCCGGACCATCTGGGCCGTGGCCGCGAACTGGTGGACGTCTCCAAGAACAAGGAGCGTGGCCAGCGCAAGCGCACCAGCGGTGATACGCAGAGCGTGTCCAAGCAGGAACTGACGGACATGGTCTGGGGCCGCGTCACCATCCCCATCCGTGGCAAGAAGCGCAAGCCCACGAAGAAGGGCGCCAAGACGCAGATCACCCAGATGGCCGAGGAGAAGAAGGTCATCAAGCTGCAGGAGGGCATCTCCGTGTCCGACCTGGGCCAGCGCATGGGTGTGCGCAGCGCCGAGCTCATCAAGAAGCTGATGGGCCTGGGGAAGATGGCCACCGCGAACCAGCTGGTGGACGCGGACACGGCGGAGATGATCGCCGGCGACTACGGCTGGAAGATCGACCGCGTGGGCTTCGAGGTGGAGGACTACCTGCCCGAGGTGGAGGCCCGTCCCGAGGACGAGCGTCCCCGTCCGCCGGTCGTCGCCATCATGGGCCACGTCGACCACGGCAAGACGAGCCTCCTGGACGCCATCCGGAAGGCCAGCGTCGCGCAGGGCGAGGCGGGTGGCATCACCCAGCACATCGGCGCGTACAGCATCACCACCGCGCGCGGTGACGTGACGTTCCTCGACACGCCGGGCCACGAGGCCTTCACGTCCATGCGCGCCCGCGGCGCCGACGTGACGGACATCGTGGTGCTGGTGGTGGCCTCGGACGACGGCGTGATGCCCCAGACGGTGGAGGCCATCAAGCACGCGAAGGCGGCGGAGGTGCCCATCGTCGTCGCCATCAACAAGATGGACCTGCCGACCGCGAACCTGGACCGCGTGAAGAAGGACCTGGCCACCCACGAGCTCGTGCCGGAAGAGTGGGGCGGGGAGACCATCATGGTGCCCGTCTCCGCGAAGACGAAGGAGAACCTGGAGCTCCTGCTGGAGAACTTGGCCCTCCAGGCCGAGGTGCTCGAGCTGACCTCCAACCCGAGCCGTCCGTCGGTGGGCGCCATCATCGAGGCCAAGCTGGACCGCGGCCGTGGCCCCGTCGCCACGGTGCTGGTGCAGGAAGGCACGCTGAAGTTGGGTGACGCCGTCGTCACCGGCTCGCACTACGGCCGCGTCCGCGCGATGACGAACAGCCGCGGCGAGCAGGTGAAGGAAGTGAAGCCGGGCTACTGCGCCGAGGTCGTCGGTCTGTCCGGCGTGCCGGGCGCGGGTGACGCCATCAACGTGGTGGCGGACGAGAAGGCTGCCAAGCAGATCGCCGAGCACCGCAACATGAAGGAGCGGCAGACCGAGCTGTCCAAGGTCAGCCGCGAGTCCCTGGAGCAGCTGTTCGCCAAGACGAAGGCGGGCGGTGGTCCCAAGGAGCTGCGCGTCGTCATCAAGGCGGACGTGCAGGGCTCGGCCGAGGCCGTCAAGCAGGCGGTCCAGAAGCTCTCCACCCACAAGGTCAAGGTGGAGGTGGTCCACTCCGGTGTGGGTGCCATCACCGAGGGCGACGTGATGCGGGCGGCGGCCTCCAAGGGCGTCGTGCTGGGCTTCAACGTCAACCCGGAGTCCGGGGCGGAGGCCGCGGCCAAGGCCCAGGAAGTGGTGCTCAAGAGCTACTCCATCATCTACGAGCTCATCGACGGGGTTCGTACGGAGATGGAGGGCCTGCTGGAGCCCATCCGCACCGAGCGCAAGCTGGGCCGTGCGGAGGTGCGCAACACCTTCAACGTGCCGCGTCTGGGCACCATCGCCGGTGCGGCGGTGCTGGATGGCGTCATGAAGCGCGGCGCCTTCGTCCGCCTCATGCGCGAGAACAAGCAGCTGTTCTCCGGGAAGATGGCGTCGCTGCGGCGCTTCAAGGACGACGTCAAGGAAGTCGCTCAGGGCTTCGAGTGCGGTATCGGCATCGAGAGCTTCAACGACCTCAAGCCCGGTGACATCATCGAGGCGTACGAGATCGAAGAGACTCGGCAGAGCCTCACCTAGTTGCAGGAGAGCCCCGGCGCCTCCCTGAAACCCTGGGAAGACCCCATCTTCCCAGGGTGCTGATGCCCGGGTTGCCACCGCCTTCGGGCGTGGCCACCCGTGGCAAGGGGGACATTCATGTTCGTAGGTGTCGCACGCCTCACCCTGCAGATTCCGGACAGTGGCTCGCTGAAGTCCAAGCGGCAGGTGCTCCGCCGGGTGACGGACCGGCTCAAGGCCCGCTTCAACGTGGCGGTGGCCGAGGTCGAGGACCAGGATCTCTGGCAGAAGGCGTCACTGGCGCTCGCCGTGGTGGGTAACGAGCGACGCCACGTGGACGAGCAACTGGAGAAAATCATCCACTCCGTCGAGGAGATGTACGTCGCCCCGCTGTTGTCGCGGGAGACGGAAATCCTCGGCTTCGGGGACCAGCTCTTCGCGAGTGGCCAAGCGGCCTCGCGAGGTTCTTTCTCGGCGCAGGCCGTGGATGAGGACGCGGAGGATTTGGACCTTTCCCCGGAGCAGGCGGCGGCGCATTCGGAGGCCGCCATTGCCCGCTTCCTGCGCGGCGAGCGCGGCTCGCTCGCGGAGGCGGAGGGGTTGGGAGAGTGGGAAAGCCGCCATGAAGGTGGCATGGATGGCGGCACAGGCCGCCCGTCTCCGTCGAGCGGTGGACGGATGACGTTCGACGAGGCGCGGGCTCGGGCCCGTTCCCTGCGCAACCCGCGAGACTGGGAGAAGAAATGACGACGCATTCCCGACCGGAGCGCGTGGGGCAGGAAATCCAGGCGGCCATCGGTGACTTGCTCACCCGGGGCATGCTGAGGGATCCGCGCATCGGCTACATCACGATTACAGGCGTGAAGGTCTCCCCGGACCTTCGTGTGGCCCGTGTCTTCTATTCGATGATGGGCAACGAGCAGGAGCGAGCGGACACGCAGAAGGGCCTGGAAGCCGCCAAGGGCTTCGTGCGCCGCGAGGTGACGTCCGCCGTCAACCTGCGCGTGTCGCCGGAAATCTTCTTCTCCTTCGACGAATCGGTGGGCGAAGGTGACAAGATTGACCGGCTGCTGCGCGAAGTCCGCAACAAGGAAGGCTGGTAGGTCCAGCTCCGGGCCTCCACGATTGGCGAGCCATGGACGGCGTCCTCGTCATTGACAAGCCCACCGGTCCCACGTCGTTCGACGTGGTCCGCCAGGTGCGTTCGCTGCTTCGCCTGAAGAAGGTGGGCCACACGGGGACGCTGGACCCGCTGGCCACTGGAGTGCTGCCGCTCTGCCTGGGGGAAGCCACCAAGGTCGCGGGCTTCATCACCGAGGGCGACAAGGCCTACGACGCCACGGTGCGCCTGGGCTCGGAGACGGACACCCTGGACGCGGAAGGGCAGGTGACGGCGCAGGCGCCCGTACCCGCCCTGACGCCCGCGCTGATTGAATCAGCGTTGGCGCGCTTCCGGGGCACTTTCGACCAGGTCCCCCCCATGTATTCGGCCGTCAAGGTGGGCGGGAAGCGGCTCTACGAGCTGGCCCGTGCGGGCGAGGAAGTGGAGCGCGCCGCCCGCCAGGTGACGGTGTACGAACTGGTGCTGCGGGACTTCTCCGCCGAGCGCCTGCAACTGTCGGTGCGCTGCTCCAAGGGCTTCTTCGTGCGCACCCTGGCCCAGGACGTGGGCCGGGCGCTGGGGTGTGGTGCCCACCTGGAGGCACTGCGGCGCACCGCCAGCGGCCCCTTCACCCTGGCGCAGGCGCTGCCGCTGGCGGACGTGCCGGAGCTGCTGAAGGAGGGCGCGCTGGCCAGCCGGCTGATGACCATGTCGCATGCGCTGGTGGAGCTGCCGGAGGTCCGGGTGGGCGCCGCCGATGCCAAGCGCGTCTCCCACGGTGTCCCGGTGGAGGTTCCCGCCGGGAAGGTGGGACGGGTGCGCGTCATGGGCCCGGACGACGCGCTGCTGGCGGTGGCCGAAGTGGCCGGTGGCCGCCTGCGCTATCTGCGCGTCCTGGTGTAACGCCGGGATTTTTCGTGGGGTTGTGGCTGTACCTCTTCTCGCGGTCCCGGACTTTCCGGGGCTGGCGGGCAGGCGTCGAAGGTTGACCCCACGGGGGGTGAAGCTTATAAGCCCCCCGCTCGTCAGAAGGATGCACCCGGTCTGTACCCCTCCGCGGACCGTGGTGACGCGAGCAGCAACCTCCACCGGAGCGGGCAAGGAAGAGTCTCATGTCGCTGCACCAGGAGCGTAAGTCGGAGCTGGTGTCGAAGTTCCGGACCCACGAGTCGGACACGGGTTCCCCCGAGGTCCAGGTGGCGCTGCTGTCCGAGCGCATCACCATGCTCACCGAGCACTTCAAGACGCACAAGAAGGACCACCACTCCCGCCGCGGTCTGCTGAAGCTGGTCGGTCAGCGCCGCCGCCTGCTGGACTACCTGAAGTCCAAGGACGTCGCGCGGTACAAGAAGCTCATCGACGGCCTCGGCATCCGCAAGTAGGCAGTTGAGCAGGACCCGGGGCGCTGGCGGAATCCAGCGCCCCGCGCGTTTAGGACATAGGCCGTAATGCAGTGACGTGAAGCAGTCGAAGCGCGGTGGGTGGAGGCGGGCAAGGGAGTGGTGGCTGCGGAGGTTTTGGTTTCCGTTCGGATGGGCTGACCGCGGTCGGCCCCTGCGACCAGGGATCAAAAGTTCCGAGACATCCCTCCGGCGCTCCGCAAGCGCCCTCCGCAGTACATGCTGGCGGTTGCCTCAACTGGCGCCTGTTCCAGGCCCTGGTGACCGCTCAAACACCCCGAGGGCCCTCCCGGGGTGCCGGGTCCATTTCTCGGACCGGGTGCGCGCGGTGGGGTCTTCGCCCCTGAAGGATCCAGAGGCACGGACATGTTGAAGAAGAGCGTCAAGATTGGCGAGAGCGAGCTGAGCATCGAAGTGGGCCGTCTGGCGAAGCAGGCCGACGGTTCCGTGGTGGTCCGCTATGGCGACACCATGCTGCTGGTGACGGCGGTGAGCGCCCGGGAGAAGAAGGACGTCGACTTCCTCCCCCTGACGGTGGAGTACCAGGAGAAGCTGTATTCGGCCGGCCGCATCCCCGGCAGCTACTTCAAGCGCGAGGGCCGCCTCACGGAGAAGGAGACGCTGGCCAGCCGCCTGGTCGACCGCTCCTGCCGCCCGCTGTTCCCGGAGGGCTACGCGTACGAGACGCAGATCATCGCCAGCGTCATCTCCTCCGACCCGGAGAACGAGGGTGACATCCACGGCATCACCGGCGCCTCCGCGGCGCTGTGGGTGTCGGACATCCCGTTCGACGGCCCCATCGCCGGCATCCGCGTGGGCCGCGTCGGCGGTCAGCTGGTGGCCAACCCCACCGCGAAGCAGCGCGAGCAGAGCGACCTGGACCTGGTCATGGCGGTGAGCCGCAAGGCCATCGTCATGGTGGAAGGTGGCGCGGAGGAGGTCTCCGAGGCCGACATGGTCGCGGCGCTCGACTTCGGCTTCAAGACGGCGCAGCCCGCGCTGGACCTGCAGGACGAGCTGCGGCGCGAGCTGAACAAGCAGGTTCGCTCCTTCGAGAAGCCCGCCGCCGTGGACGAGGGCCTGCGCGCCAAGGTGCGCGAGCTGGCCATGGACGGCATCAAGGCGGGCTACGGCATCAAGGAGAAGGGCGCGCGTTACGAGGCGCTCGGCAAGACGAAGAAGGAGACGCTCGCCAAGCTCAAGGAGCAGCTGGGCGACGGCTACACCTCCCTGGTGGAGAAGCACGCCAAGTCGGTGGTGGAGGACCTGAAGTACGAGCACATGCGCGAGATGACGGTCAACGGTGGCCGCATCGGCGACCGTGGCCACGACGTGGTCCGTCCGATTACGTGCGAGGTGGGCGTGCTCCCGCGCACCCACGGCAGCGCCGTCTTCACGCGCGGCGAGACGCAGGCGCTCGTGGTCACCACGCTGGGCACCAGCGATGACGAGCAGCGCCTGGAGATGCTGGGCGGCATGGCCTTCAAGCGCTTCATGCTGCACTACAACTTCCCGCCGTTCAGCGTGAACGAGACGAAGCCGCTGCGTGGCCCGGGCCGCCGTGAAGTCGGCCACGGCGCGCTGGCGGAGCGCGCGCTGCGCAACATGGTGCCGAAGAGCGAGTCCTTCCCGTACACGGTGCGCCTGGTGTCGGACATCCTGGAGTCCAACGGCTCCTCGTCCATGGCCTCCGTCTGCGGCGGCACGCTGGCGCTGATGGACGCGGGTGTTCCGCTCAAGGCCCCGGTGGCGGGTATCGCCATGGGTCTGGTGAAGGAGGGCGACAAGATTGCCATCCTCTCCGACATCCTCGGTGACGAGGACCACCTGGGCGACATGGACTTCAAGGTGTGCGGCACCTCGAAGGGCATCACGTCCATCCAGATGGACATCAAGATCACCGGCCTCACGACGGAGATCATGAGCCGCGCGCTGGAGCAGGCGCGTCAGGGCCGCCTCCACATCCTGGGTGAGATGCTCAAGACGCTGGCCGAGTCCCGCAAGGAGATCAGCCAGTACGCGCCGCGTATCACCACCATCCAGATTCGTCCCGAGTTCATCAAGAACGTCATCGGGCCGGGCGGCAAGGTCATCAAGGACATCATCGCCCGCACGGGTGCCGCGATTAACATCGAGGACTCGGGCCGCGTGGACATCGCCAGCGCGAACGGCGAGGCCGTGAAGGCCGCCATCGCGATGATTCAGGCGCTGACCCGCGAGGCGGAGATCGGGAAGATCTACACGGGCACGGTCCGCAAGATTGCCGAGTTCGGCGCCTTCGTGGAGCTGTTCCCGGGCACCGACGGCCTCATCCACATCTCCGAGCTGTCCGACAAGCGCGTCAAGAGCGTCTCCGACGTGCTGAACGAGGGCGACGAGGTGTTGGTGAAGGTCGTCAGCATCGACAAGACGGGCAAGATTCGCCTGTCGCGCAAGGAGGCCATGGCGGAGCGCGCCGCGCAGCAGGGCGCCGCCGTCGGTGAGGCCGCCGCGCAGCCGGCGCCCGCGCCCACGCAGCCTGACGCCAAGGCCTGATTCGCGCCCGAAAGCCCGGGCTCCTTCATTGAGAGCCCGGCGCTCATGACGCCCCCTTCCGCCACCGCGCGGGAGGGGGTGTTTTCGTTTCGGGCCGGGGTGGCTTAGACACTTCCGGGCGGGCCGTGCGTTGAGGTGCGAGCCCCATCCGCACGGAGGCTGTTTGCCACCTCGACCACCGCCTGCGTCGTCGTCCACGCCCTTCCTGGCGGACGTCTCCCGTTTCCTGGGGGCCTTCCGCTGGGCGTTCATGCCGCTGGGCCTGGTCGCGCTGGTGGCCGTGGGGGTGCACTCGGCGGCGGACACGCTGGATGAACGGTTGCTGGCGCTGGTGGACCGGGTGGACGCGGGTTTCGACGCGCTCGTGGGCCGATATGAGCTGACGGCGCCCCTGGTGGAGTGGGTGTCGCTGGAGCAGCGCACCCGGATTGCGCGCTTCCTCGCGCTCGCATGGGAGCTGGCCGCGGACGTGGTGCTGGCGCTGCCCGCGCTGGGCTACCGGGAGTCCGCCGCACCGGTTCCGGCAGAGGCATGGCGCGTGGTGCTGGAGCCCCAGAAGGCCGCGCGTCCGACGTGGCGTCAGCTGTGGTCGCGGTGCCTGCGCAAGCCCACGCCCATGCGGTGGCTGCGGCCTCTGGCGACGGCGGCCGTGGTGCTGGCGGGCGCGTGCGCGGTGGCCAGGCTCATCCAGGGCTCGGTGTACCTCTCCTGGCGTGAGCTCTTCGGGGACGGTGCCGCGGACGTGGCGGCGCGGGCACTGGCGGTGGCCTCGCTGGTGGGCGTCCTGGTTTCGCTCGGGTGGCGCGCGGTGCTGCGCAACCTGCAACACGCGGACGCGGTGTGTGAGGAAGCCGGAGGCAGAGCGGCCTTGCGGCGCGGACTGCTGGGTTGCGCGGTGGTGGTGCCGCTGGCCGTGGCGGCGGTGGTGGATGCGACGCCCGTGCTGTCCTTCTTCCGATAGGTGCCCATGTTCCCGCGCCAGGCGAAAGGACTGCTGGACTTCTTCATGGCGACGCTGTGCTTGTGGGCGGCGTACCACCACACGCCGGCGGGCGCGCTGGTGCGCAAGGCCACGGCATGGGCCACGGGGACGCGCAGCAGCGCGCGGCCCTTGCTCGCGTACTACGACGGCGTCAGTGGCACCTCGCTGTCACCGCCATTGATGGCTCCCGACGTGCCTCTGTCCCGGGCCCTCACGGACGCGGAGGCCCTGGCCTGGGGAACCCACCTGGCGCTCAAGGGCGCCCAGGTGCGAGCCCGCCAGCCCGCGCTGGAGCTGGCCGCGGAACTGGGCGTCCCCGCAGCGTCGCTGTTGGATCCGCAGACGGGGCCGGCGGCCGCGCGCACCCTGCACACCGCGCTGTCCAAGGACTTTCCAGGAGAGGAGGCCCGGCTCACGGCGCTCTTCGCGGGCCGCGTCCCCGCGCGCTATGCGCTGGAGCGGGTGGAGGCGGAGGGTGGGGCGCCCACGCTGGAGCGCCTGTCGGGTCAGCTCCCGCCGGGCTTCGAGGACGCGTCCGTGGGCGCCGCGCAGGCCCTGGCGCTGGCCACCGCCTTCGGGCTCGCGTGGCCCGTGCATGAGAGCGCGCGTGTAACGAGTCCCTTCGGCGAGCGCTTCCACCCGGTGCTGGGGCGCCGGAAGATGCACACCGGTGTGGACCTGGGCGTGCCGGTGGGGACGCACGTGGTGGCGGTGGCGGATGGCGTCGTCCGGCGTGCCAGCGAGGACGCCGTGAATGGCCGCGTGCTCGTGGTGGACCACGGGCGGGGCGTCACGACGGCGTACTGTCACAACTCGGAGCTGCTGGTGAAGGTGGGACAGCGCGTGAGCCGGGGAGAACGGGTGGCGCACTCGGGCAACACGGGGCGCTCCACCGGTCCCCACCTGCACTACCAGTTGGAACTGGCGGCGCGGCCCATGGACCCGCTGAAGTTCCGCACCGCCTTGCGGCCCGTGGCGAAGGACCCCGCGCCCTGAGGGGCCGACGCGCGAGGTTGTCACGCCGCCGTGGCACGAAGCGGCGGCAGCTGTGTTAGTCCCAGCGCATGTCTTCCCCCCTCACGGTGAAGGTGCGCCGCGTGCGCACCCATGCGGAGCCCCTGCCACTTCCCCGCTACGAAACGGCACAGGCCGCGGGCCTGGACCTGCGCGCGGACATCGACGGGGAGCGGGTGCTGGGGCCCCTGGAGCGGCTGGCGGTGCCCACTGGGCTCGCGCTCGCGCTACCCCCTGGGTACGAAGGGCAGGTGCGCCCGCGCTCGGGCCTGGCGCTGCGGCATGGCGTCACGCTCCTCAACTCGCCGGGGACGGTGGACGCGGACTACCGGGGGGAGGTGCAGGTCATCCTCATCAACCTCTCCCATGAGCCCTTCACCCTGCGCCGGGGCGACCGTGTGGCCCAGCTGGTGGTGGCCGCCGTGCCGCCGGTCTCCCTCCAGGAGGTGGAGCTACTGGAGGAAACCTCCCGGGGTGGAAATGGCTTCGGGTCCACGGGACGCTAGTTGCTGACTTCCTCGCTCGGCGTTCCTTGATGACAGGGGAGCGTGCAGAATAAGAGGCTGGGCCTTCCCCCGAGGTGGCCCCCCGACTGCCTCCTGGAGTACGCCAGCTTTGCTTTGCTACCGCTGCGGCAGCCTCGTTCCTGCCTCCCAAGACACCTGCCCCACCTGTGGGCTGAAGCACGATGCCTCGGCGCGTCCTCCCGCCGGGGCGGCTCGCCGGCGCGGCGCGGACGGCGCACCCTACAAGCCAGGGGACGTCGTCGCTGGCCGCTACGCCATCCGGGAAGTGGTGGGCTCCGGGCCCATGGGCTTCGTCTTCCGAGCCCAGGACGAGGAGATTGACGTCGAAGTGGCGCTCAAGGCGGTGCACCCGCGCCTGGTGCAGCAGCCCGAGGAGCGCATGCAGTTCGCGCTGTCCATGCGCGTGGCCAAGAAGCTCAATCATCCGAACCTCCTGCGCGTGTACGAGGAGGGCGTGGATGGGGACCGGCCCTTCATCACCATGCAGCTGCTGGAGGGCATGACGCTGCGCCGGATGATGGAGCAGCGCACCGCGCGGGGGCAGCTCTTCTCGCTGAAGGAGGTGGAGCCGCTGCTGTCGCAGATGGCGGCGGCCCTGGACGCGGCGCACCGCTTCGGACCGCACTCCGACGTCAAGCCGGAGAACGTCATCGTCCTGCCGGACCTGCTCAAGGTGACGGACTACGGCCTGGGCCTGGCCGTGCCGCACCTGCCCTTCGTGCAGGCACAGAAGGGGCAGCGCGCGGACGTCTATATCGCGCCGGAGTACGTGGGCGGGGGCGAACTGGACACGCGCATGGACGTGTACTCGCTCGCGGCCATCGTGGGGGAGATGCTCACCGGGCTCGTGCCCGAGGACGGCGTCATCCCCGGTCTGACGATGCACCACCCGGACCTGCCGACCTCCATCGAGGCGCTGTACCGGCGCGCGCTCAACTTCAACCCGCTGGCCCGTCCGAAGACGGCGGGTGAGTTCCTCACCGAGTTCTCCAACATTCTGGCGCGCACGCCGGCCGCGGTGGTGTCGCGCACGCGGAGCCTCCCGGCGCCTCCGGGCTCGTCGGCCGCGAACACCGCGAGGCAGGCGGCGAGGCCTCCGCCCCCGGTGCCCACGGGCATGCTCCCGGCCGTGCAGGAGGAGGACCTGCCTCCGCCGCCCGGTGTCGCCGCGCCCAAGCCGCCCGCGCCCATTCCGGACCTGCCGCCGCCGGTGGATGCCACGCAGCCGCTGGACGCGGCGTCGCTGGCCGCCATCATGGGACGGGGCCGGCCCGCGGCCTCGCCCGCGCCGCAGCACCTGACGGAGCAGGCGCTGCCCTTCATCGCGCCACCCGTCGTCGCCGCGAAGGCGGCACCCCCGGCGCAGGGCAGTGCTTCGCGGCCCGTGTCATCTCCGCCCGTGCCCTCGCGCGCCGCGCCAGCGCGGAAGGACTCCGAGGACGCCAGTGAGCGTGGCGCCGCGTCCGAGGCTGCGCTGAGCCGCTCCACCGCGCCCACGCAGGTGGATGCCCCCGCGGTGACGGATGGCCGCTCCACTGCGATGACCCTGGACGAGGCGCCAGCAGTGCCCGCGGGGCGTCCCGCCGCGCCTACGCTGGACGCCGCGCCCGCGGTGGGCCGCTCCCGGTCGCGTGCTCGCGACGGCGCGCAGGACGAGGCGTCGTCTCGTTCGCGAGAAGGCGGCGCCGAGGACACCGGCAGCCGAGCTCGCGGCCGTGCCTCCGAGGACTCAGGTGTTCGCACCCGCCGCCGGGGTTCGGAGGTGCCAGAGCCGGGCGCTCGTTCCGCGGCGAAGCGGAGTGAGCCGTCGGAAGGCTCCAGTTCTCGCGCCGCGCCTCGCGGAGCGGTGCTCACCAGGTCCGCCACGCGCGCGGCGAAGCCCCAGCGTTCCATGTTGAGGTTGGTGTTGCTCGTCCTCGGCTGCCTGGCGTTGGGCGCGGGCGGGGGCTTCCTGGCCATCAAGGCGCTGCAGAAGTCCAGAGGGCAGGGGACGGCGCCTGTTGCCGGGTCCGGCGGCGCGGCAGCGCTGGCGGCGCCCGTGGGCGGCTGTCCCGCGGGCATGCGGCTGGTGAGTGGCGGAGCCTTCAAGATGGGCCGGAGCGACGATGACGCACTGGCCAGCCCGGACGAGCGTCCCGTCGCGAGCATCCAGGTGTCTTCGTTCTGCGTGGATGAGTACGAATTCCCCAACCGGGCAGGCGCGATGCCGAACGTGGCCGTGGCCTGGGAAGAGGCGCGGGGAACGTGCGAGCGCGAGGGCAAGCGGCTCTGCACGGAAGAGGAATGGGAGAAGGCATGCAAGGGCCCCGGCAACTCGCGGTTCCCCTTCGGCGAGGAGCAGGCCGTGGGCGCGTGCAACACCGCGGCGAGCCCGGGTGGACTGGCGGCCTCCGGGCGCTTCGAGCGCTGCAAGTCGGGCTACGCGGTGATGGACCTGGCGGGCAACGCGGCGGAGTGGACGGCCACCCGCGTCGGCGCCCAGGCCTACGCGCTGAAGGGCGGCGCCTTCGACCAGCCGGACCCGGCGTCACGTTGCTCGGCGCGGAGCAACGGCGTGCCCACGGTGCGCTCGAACGCGGTGGGCTTCCGCTGCTGCGCGAGCGTGCGGCAATGAAGGGCTGCGTCGCCGCGCTCCTCGTCGCGCTGCTGCCGGCGGCGGTCGTGGCGCAGCAGCCAGCCCGTCCCCGCGTGGTGGCGGTGAAGTCCGCCCACCTGGCGCCGTACGCCTCCGTCATCGCCGGCTTCGCGGCGGAGGCCCGGGCCGAGGTGCAGGAGGTCATGCTGGACGAAAGCGCGGGCGCGGCCGCGCGGCTCTTCAAGAAGCTGGCGGCGCAGAAGCCCGCGCTGGTGCTGGCCTTGGGGCCCCTGGCCGCCAACGCCGCACGGCGCTCGCTGGGCGAGGACGTGCCCGTCCTCTTCGCCATGGTGCCCTACTATGAGAAGTACGGCCTGGATGGCGCCAACGTCACCGGCATCTCCCTCACCAGCGACATGGGGCCGGAGCTGGAGGCGCTGAAGGCCGTTTCGCCGAAGGTGAAGCGCGTGGGCATCCTGCATGACCCGCGGTTCTCCGCGGGGACGGTGACGCAGGCCCGCGCGGCGGCGGCCTCGAGGGGCATGTCCATCCTCCCGCTGGAATTGGAGGCGGGGGGCCGGGCGGAGAAGGCGTTGGACGGCGCGGTGGGCAAGGTGGACGCGCTGCTGATGGTGGCGGACAAGACGGTGGGCAACGCGGCGGTCGTCCAGGCGCTCATCGCCTTCGCGGCGGTGCACCGCGTGCCGTTGGCCGCTCTAACGCCCAGCCAGGTGAAGGAAGGGGCCACGTTGGCGCTCTCGCCCAGTCCCACGGCCATCGGCCAGCAGGCCGGGCGGCTGGCCAACCGCATCATCCACGAGAAGGTGAATCCAGGAGCGCTGGCGGTGGTTCAGCCTGAGGGGTTGGACTTGTCTCTCAATCTCACCGCCGCCAGGAAGTTGGGTCCGTCCTCCGACGCCGTGCTGGAACTCCTCCGGCTCGCGGCGCGGCGGGACTTTGCCGTGAAGGTCTACGAGTGATTCCGCGATACAGCCGTCAGGAGATGTCCTCCCTCTGGTCCGACGAGGCCCGTTACAGCCGTTGGCGCGACGTGGAGCTCGCCGCCCTGGAGGGCATGGTGGAGACCGGGCTGGCGCCCCGCGAGGCGCTGCAGGACTGCCTGGCCCGCGCCGGAGACTTCACGCCCGAGGACGCGGCGAAAATCGAGGAGATTGAGCGCACCACCAAGCACGACGTCATCGCGTTCCTCACCTTCATGGAAGAGCGGGTGGGGCCCAGCGCGCGCTGGCTGCACCTGGGCATGACGTCGTCGGACGTACTGGACACGTCGCTGGCGCTCACGCTGCGTGACGCGCTGGACCTCATCCTGAAGGATGTGGACCGCGTCATGGCCGCGGTGGAGAAGCGCGCCTTCGAGCACAAGCACACGCTGCAGATGGGCCGCAGCCACGGCATCCACGCGGAGCCCATCACCTTCGGCCACAAGCTGGCCATCTGGTACGACGAGCTGCGCCGTGCCCGGACGCGCCTGGAGCACGCGCGGGACGTCATCGCCGTGGGGAAGATTTCCGGCGCGGTGGGCACCTTCGCGCACCTGCCGCCCGCGGTGGAGGAGCACGTCTGCCGCAAGCTGGGCCTCAAGCCCGCGCCGGCCTCCAGCCAGGTGGTGCAGCGAGACAGGCACGCGGAGTTCTTCACCGCGCTGGCGCTGCTGGGCTCGAGCATCGAGAAGTTCGCCGTGGAGATTCGCCACCTCCAGCGCACCGAGGTGCGTGAGGCGGAGGAGCCCTTCACCGCGGGACAGAAGGGCTCCAGCGCCATGCCGCACAAGCGCAACCCGATTCTGTCGGAGAACCTCACCGGCCTCGCGCGCCTGCTGCGCGGCTACGCGGTGAGCGCCATGGAGGACGTGGCGCTGTGGCATGAGCGGGACATCTCCCACTCCTCCGTGGAGCGCGTCATCGGCCCGGACGCCACCATCCTCGCGGACTTCATGCTCATCCGCTTCGCGCGGCTGATGGAGGACCTGCGCGTCTACCCGGAGCAGATGAAGAAGAACCTGGACCTGCTGGGCGGCGTGGTGAACTCGCAGCGCCTCCTGTTGGAGCTGGCGCGCAAGGGCATGGACCGGCAGGCCGCGTACGTCATCGTCCAGCGCAACGCGATGAAGCTGTACGAGGAAGGACTCGACTTCCGGCAGGCCCTGCTCGCGGACGAGGACCTGCGGAAGATGATGACGCCCGAGGAGATTTCCGACTGCTTCTCCCCGGGCTACCACACGCGCCACATGGACGACGTCTTCCTGCGCGTGTTCGGCCGGAGCGCGTAGGCGCCCCGTGCCGGCGATGGAGGAGGGCTACTTCAGGTAGCCCTTCTCACGCAGATTGCGCTCGATGCGGGTGTTCACGTCACCCGGCTCCAGCGTCAGCGTGGTGCCGGTGATGTGCTCGTAGGCCGCCACGTACTTCGTGGCCAGGTCCACGCGCACGTCGTCAGGGATGGGCGGCGGCGTGCCCTGGCCCGAGAAGTTCCGCTCGCGGATGAGCCACTGGCGGATGTTCTCCTTGTCCAGCATGCGCTGGTCCTCGCCCTTCGCGAAGCGCGCCTCGTACTCGTCGGCCACCCAGTAGCGGCTGGAGTCCGGGGTGTGCATCTCGTCGATGACGTAGAGCGTGTCGCCCACCTTACCGAACTCGTACTTGGTATCCACGAGGATGAGGCCGCGTGAGCGCGCCCACTTCTGGCCCTCCGCGAAGAGGCCCAGCGCGGCCTCGGCGATGCGCGCCCAGTCACGAGGCGTGGCCAGGCCCCGCGCCAGAAGCTCCTTCTCCGAGATGGGCTCGTCGTGCAGGCCGTACTCCGCCTTGGTGGACGGGGTGATGAGGGGGGAGGGGAAGGCCTCGTCCTTGCGCAGGCCGTCCGGGAAGGGCAGCCCGTAGGCGGTGTGCGTGCCCTTCTGGTAGTCGCGCCACAGGCTGCCGGTGAGGTAGCCGCGCACCACCACTTCCACGGCGAAGGGCTGACAGGCACGCGCCACGGTGACGTTGGCGTCGGGCACGTCCAGCACGTGATTGGGGACGATGTACTTCGTGCGCTCGAACCAGAACGCGGCCAGCCGGTTGAGCACCTCGCCCTTGAAGGGGATGGTGGTGAGGATGTGGTCGAACGCGGACAGCCGGTCCGTCGTCACCAGGATGAGCCGGTCATCCTGACGGTAGGTCTCGCGAACCTTGCCACGGTAGTGCTGGCCGAGCGCGGGCAGGTCCGTCTGCTGGAGGGTGAGGGGAAGCTGCGCGTGAAGTGCGGAGGTATTCACTGTCGCCTCGCGGCCCCTCTCTCTCGCGGGAAGGGCGAGAGGAAACGGGGCCTGACTTGAGGCGCGCGACTCTACTGGAGCGAAGCGGGCAGGGAAGAAGGACCGTACGCTGCTGCCAGGTAGAGGAAAGCTGGGTTGATGCGCAGGATTCCGTCCACGTAAGCGACCGCGTAAGGCGCGCCCGACGCCCGGTCCACCTGGACCGCGCTGTTCGGCGCAATGCCCCAGTGGGCGAGCAGCGTGCGGGCCACCAGCTCGGCGGCTTCACGCTCGGAGAGGCCCTGGAGGCCCTCGCGGCGGTCATCCGGCCAACGCTCTCCGCCGGACTCGAACACCAGCTCCAGGGGCGCACCCGCGTCGGGGGCCTGGAACAAGTCCATCTTCGGATCGAAGCCCGGCGCGGCGAGCAGCTCTCCCTGATGGCTGACCGGGAAGAGGACCAGGGCCTGGGCTGCCTGCCCGGCCTCGATGACGGACTGCCGGGCCACCTCGCGGAAGAGCTCCAGCCGCGTCGAGGGAGCCTCGAACTCAAGGAACTCCGGCGGGTTGGTGAGGGCCTGCCGCGCGCTCATCGTGGCACGGACAGGTGCACCCGCCTCACCACACGCGGTGAGGACCGTCACGAGAGAGAGGAGCAACCCAGGGAGCCAGCGACGCATCAACCGGGAATATACCGATCTGCTTCGGGATCAACCAGCTAAACTCAGCGCATGCGGCCAGGGGAGCAGCTTACCGTTGTCCTTCATCAGACGCGTTCAACCGACAACCTCGGGGCTGTGGCCAGAATCATGGCCAACTTCGGGTACTCACGGCTGATTTTGTCCGAGCCGGTGCTGAAGTCGATCGAGGGCGCGGAGCGTCTCGCGGTCAAGAGTGACTTCGTCCTCCGAGGCATGGAGGTGACGTCCGACCTGGGCGAAGCGCTGAAGGACTGCGTGTACGCGGTGGGCACGACTTCTCGTACCCAGCTCAAGGGACGCACCGTGCTGACGCCGGAGGAGGCCATGCAGCGGCTGGCGGAGGAGAGCGTGCGCGGACGCGTGGCGCTCGTCTTCGGCGGCGAGCAGCGCGGCATGTCCGACGAGGACCTGGCGCGGTGCACGGACGTGCTCGCGATTCCCACGTCGGCGGTGCAGCCGTCCATGAACCTGGCGCAGTCGTCAGCGGTGCTGCTGTACCTCTGTCACCGTCAGGGGCTGACGCCCACGGCCGCGGTGGAGGCGGCGCCGGGCGCGAAGCTGGGCACGCTGGGCGCGCTGGCGAAGCGGATGCGGGACGTCATGCTGCGCGCGGAGTTCCTCAACCCGCAGGCGCCGCAGCATGTGCTGAACGAGCTGGAGCAGACGTTGATGCGTGCGCGGCTGACCCAGCGCGAGGCGGAGCTGTGGCTCACGGCCTTCAAGCACCTGGAGCGCGCGGTGACGCGGGGCGCCTCTACCTGAGGAAGAGGCCGCCCCGGCGCCGACGGCGAGTCGCGGTCTACGCCGCGTCCTTCTTGAAGGCCTCGCCGTGGTGCTTCTCGCACAGGCCGCCCTTGAACGTCTTCACGCGGCAATCCGGCTTGGAGCAGGTGCGGTAACGGCTGTGCGGCAGGTCGCCCTGGCGCCACTGCTTGTAGTGGAAGTAGCAGTAGTTCTTGGCGCGGTACGGGCGCTTGCAGCCCTCCACGGTGCACGCCTTCTTGCCATTGCTCTTGGCGAAACGCGGCCAACTGGTGCGCTTCTGGGTCGTCTGGGCCTCGGCCATTGCGAAACTCTCCTGCGAAACGATGCGAAGTCGCGGCGCCACACCGAGGTGGACCCGCCGCAAGGGTACGGAAAAAGGCGCACTGTCTAGCGCCCATGACACCCGAACGCAAGGAGCCCGGGAAACCAGGGTTCAGTGCGGACACATCCGGACTTCACGGCGCGGGGGCGTCTTGTCCAGAACCCCCCGTCCCAGGGGCTGCTTCCCCGGAGGGCGGAGCCGCCCGGCGGCCCTTCGAGCGAGGCACCGGGGACAGCAGGTCGTCCACCACCGGCTGAGGGGCCCCCGCGTGCCGCCCGGGCGCGGTGCTGGCCACGGTGGGCAGGGGCGTCTCCTCGGAGGGCATCTCGTCCAGCTTCAGGGTCAGCTTCATCGGGCGCCCCAGCCGGTGGACCTGGAACTTCACGTCGCGGCCCACGCCCCGGGCGGCCACCTGCCAGCGCAGGGCATGCGCCCGGCGCACACGCCGCTGGTCCACGCGGACGATGACGTCGCCCACCTGCAGGCCCGCGCGCTCGGCCGGGCCGCCTTCGACGATGTCCGTCACCACCACCCCGCGGCCTCGCCGCAGGTTGAAGGCCTCGGCCACCTCCGGAGAGAAGTCCTGCACGCTCATGCCCAGCCATCCGCGGCGCACGCGGCCGTGGGACTTGAGGTGCGGAATCACCGTCTTCGCGATGTCGATGGGGATGGCGAAGCCGATGCCCTGGCCCGCGACGTTGACCGCGTTGGCCACCGCCACCACGTCACCGTGCAGGTCCAACACCGGGCCGCCGGAGTTGCCCGGGTTGATGGAGGCGTCCATCTGGATGTAGTCGAAGTCGCCGTCGCGCCCGTTGGGCGTCACGTCCGTGCGGCCCATGTAGCTGACCACGCCCACCGTCACCGAGTGGGCCAGCCCGAACGGGTTGCCGATGACGACAATCCAGTCCGCCGCGCGCACGTGCGACGCGGAGGCCAGTTTCAGCACGGGCAGCTTGCGGGGCGCGGCGATTTTCAGCAGCGCGCAGTCGGTGCGGGCGTCCTCACCCACCACGACGGCCTCGAACTCCTCCACGTAGCCGCGCGGGTGCAGGACGGAGACGATGACCTCGGCCGCGCCCTCCACCACGTGCGCGCTGGTGAGGATGTAGCCGTCCGGATGGATGATGAAGCCGGAGCCGATGCCCTTCTGCGATTCTTCTCCAGCGGCGACGGCCTGCATGTCGGCGGCCTGCTGTGTGGTGATGGACACCACGGAGGGCATGGCGCGCCGGGCGATGTCGCTCAGCGTGGAGCGTTGCTTCTGGAGGGCGCGGTTCTGTGACTCCACCCACAACCGATTTCGCTCGCGGCCGGTGGCTTGCGCTGGCAGCACCAGCGCGCACACCAGCGCGGCGAACAGGATGACACTCTTGCCTCGCGCCCTGCCCATGGCCCCGCCTCCACCCCGACCAGCCGCCTCCCGTGCAACCTAAGGAGGAGGGGAGGCCAGGGGAAGCGGGCCCGGAGGCGAACTACTTCTTCTGCGCGATGATGCGGTTCACCGCTTCACGGTCCTCGGCGCTGATGCGCTCACGAGGCGACGAATCCTTGTTGCCGGCGACGGCGTCCTTGGCGTCCTCGTACGCGTCCTCCAGCCCGTCCTTGAGCCGATCAACCGTGGAAGCGTTCACCGAGCGGCTCCACGCTCGCTCCATGTGGTTCAAGGGCGTGCGCCCATCCACCTTGCCCGAAGCCAGGAAGACGCCGAGCCCCACCGCACAGCACGTCCAGACGATGAACTTCAATGCGTTCACGCTCACAGCCTCCTACCTCTTCGTACACCAAAGGAGAGGGCGTGGCCAGTTTCCGACCGCCGCGGTGTCCAATGCGCTGACAGCGCGGGGTGGGACCTTTAATGTCCGCGCGCTTGCAACCCGAAGAACTCTTTCAGGCGGCCCGTGAGCGGGCGGCGCAGTTGGACGTAGGGCGTGGCGACGCGGCGGTGGAGCGGGTGCGCGCGGCGGCTTCGGCCCTCTTCGTCCGTATCCCCGAACCGCCGGTGTATCGCCGCGCGGAGGACCCTTCCCGCAAGGCGGCCCAGGCCCTGCTCCCCGAAGTCGAGCGGGTGCTGGCGGAGGCGCTGGCCGCGGGGCGGGATGCCTCGGCGGTGGCCCCGTTGGAGAAGCTGGTGGCCGCACTGCTGGCCCATGGCGAGGCGCTCTGCCACACCGCGGCCGGACGCCTGGAGGCTGCGGAGACGGCCTGGCGCCGGGCGCAGGAGCTGGAGCGCGCCGCGCACCCGACGCGCCACCTGGTGACGTCGCCGCCGCGCCCGCCGCCGGTGTTCGACAAGGGCTCGCGTGTGTCGCGCTATGACCCGCGGCCCGCGCCTCAGGCGAGCGTGAAGCTGGTGTGCCCGAACATGGGCTGCAAGCGGGTGGGGGACTACGCGTTCCTCACCAGCCACGCCTACAACCGCTTCATCTGTCCGGTCTGCCGCACGCCCTTCCTGGCGTACTTCGGCGAGCTGCGCGGACTGGAGGTGGAGGTCGGCCGCAGCTCCAAGCGGTACTTCTTCACGGTGGACGAGGTCGGCACCACGGGCAGCACGCGCATCGAGTTCGAGGAGGCCAGCGGCCAGGAGTTCCCCTCCGCGCGGCGCGACTTGCTGGCGTTCGTCTACACGGAGGCGCGCGAGCTGAAGGCGGTGGTGAACCTCACCAACCAGCGGCTCATGTGGGTGAGCCCGGCGTCCTCGTGCTTCGTGGCCACGGTGGCCTTCGGCGAGGGCGCGCCGGAGCTCGTGGCCTTCCGCGCCTACCGCGATGACGTACTGCGGAAGAGCGCGCCGGGTCGGGTGTTCATCCGGGGCTACTATCGGTGGGGCCCTGACGTGGCGGCGTGGGTGTCGAGACGCCCGGCGGCGCGTGAGGGGGTGCGGTGGGTGCTGCGGCGGGTGCATGGCCGCCTGACCAGGAGTGGATTCGAGTGACGGATAGCATCGGAGCTCCGCCTCCGGCCCCGAAGAGGGTGGGCGGCGGAACGAAGCTGGTACTGGGACTGCTGGGGGCGCTCGGCGTGGGCGGCGTGGTGTTCCTGGGCGTTCTGGAGGCGCAGCGGGCCCGGCTGGTGCCGGATGGGACGACCGCGCCGGCCATGGAGATGGCGCGCCATGGCGGCGGCACGATGAAGCTGGAGGACCTGAAGGGCCAGGTGGTGATGCTGGACTTCTGGGCCACCTGGTGCCCGCCGTGCCGGGAGGAGATGCCGGCGCTGGTGAAGCTGGCCAAGGAGTACGAGCCGCAGGGGCTCGTCTTCGTGGCGGCCAGCCGGGATGACGGCGACCGCGCGCCCAAGCTGGTGGAGGCCTTCATGCGCAACCACCTGCCGGAACTGGCGCCGTACGTGGTGTACGCGGACGACAACGTAGCGCGGGCCTTCCAGGTCAGCGCGCTGCCGACACTCTACTTCCTGGACCGCGACGGCAAGGTGATCGACGCGCAGCGCGGCGCGCTGTCCGAGGACGGCATCCGCCGCCGCATCGAGCGCGCGCTGAAGCAGCCCTGACGCCTGAGCACGGGGGGGATTTCACATGTCCTGGTTCCTGGCGCTGTCCCTGCTCGCGGCCACGCCGGAGGGCGGCGCCGCGAAGAAGGCGGAGGACGCCGAATCGCTGCGTCTGCGCGCCACGAAGCTCTACCGGGCGAAGAAGCTCGGCGAGGCCTGCCCCTTGTTCGAGCGCGCCGCGAAGCTCGCGCCGGAGCACGGCCCAACGCTGGCGGACCTGGGGCTGTGCCTCCAGAAGCAGGGCCGGAAAGAGCAGGCCCTGGCCGTCTACCTGCGCGCGCTCAAGGCGAGCGGCGCGGACGCCAAGACGCGCGCCAACGTCTACTTCAACCTCGCCGCGTTCCATGACGTGACGCCTGAAGCCCTGACGCTGGAGCACCAGCCGACGCCCCGGGGCCACTACCTGGCCATCCGCGGCGCCGGGCCGTGCGCGGACCTGCCCTCCTCGGAGCCGAGCTGCGGCACCGTGCTGCAGGCGTGCCTCAGCGAATGGGTGGCGCCCGTCGAGGCCGTCTACGCGGAGACACCACCGATGTTCTACGCGGAGACGGGCTTCAACATGCACGTCAACGGGGCCGGAGCGCGGGAGGACGCGTCCGTCCCCACGCGGCGTGGAGAGGCAGGGTACTGCCCCAACGCGCCTTCGCCGGCGGATGGGGGCTCCCCGGCGGGGCGGCACTGCCTCTACTGGGAGAGCAACGAGTTGCTCGACGAGTGCCACTACAAGGAACACGTCTGCGAGGCGCAGCGGGAGCCGTGGCTGAAGAACGAAGGCAACTGCAAGTTCGTCTACGTGAACCCTTGCGAGGGCCGCGTCGCCGTCGCGTGTAAAGGCGCCCGCTTCTCACCCAAGCAGGTCTGGGTCGGCGAGGTGTGGGTGGCGCCCGTCCGCTGAGTGGGGCGGGCGCCTCACGGGCGCTCCGCCCCTGCTCGCGTGGACTACGGCTTGCCGTCCTTGCCCGGGGCCGCGTTGGCCGGCGTCGTTCCCGGCGGCGGCGGCTGGCCCGCAGGGACAACGGTCTCCTTCTTCTCCGTCTCCAGCTCGGCGCGCACGAGCCGGAAGTCGACGCGCCGGTTCTTCGCGCGGCCCAGCGCCGTGTCGTTGGTGGCAATCGGGTTGTCGAAGCCGAAGCCCTTGGAGCTGAGGCGCTTGCGCGCGATGCCCTTGGCCACCAGGTACTCGAGCACGGACTTCGCGCGGCGGTCGGACAGGCCCATGTTGAGGGCCCGCGAGCCGCGATTGTCGGTGTGGCCTTCGATGAGGACCGGACCCAGCGTCGGGTTCTTCCGCAGCACCGTCGCCACCTCGTCCAGCAGCGGGTACGACTGCTTCTGGATGACGGCGGAACCCGTCTCGAAGAGCACGTTGCCCTTGATGCGGATGCGGTCGGACTCGACGACGACATACGGCGGCGAGTCGTACGGGCAGCCGTTGTTCTCCGGCGGACCGAACTGCTCGGGGCAGTCGTCCTCGTTGTCGGGCACCTCGTCACCGTCGGTGTCCGGGCAGCCGTCGTAGTCCTTCGGGCCGGGCTTGTCCGGGCACTTGTCGAGCTTGTCGGGGATGCCGTCGCCGTCCGCGTCGTTCTCGTCCTCGGGGCAGCCCTTGTTGGACTTGGGGCCCGGCTTGTCGACGCAGGCGTCCTCGCCGTCGACGACGCCGTCGCCGTCCGTGTCGTAGTTCGGGTCCGGGCAGCCCTTGGTGTGCTTGGGGCCCTTCTCGTTGGCGCAGCCATCCTCGCCGTCGGGGATGCCGTCACCGTCGTTGTCCGGGTCGGGGCAGCCGTCGCCGTCCTGGAAGCCGTCGATGTCCTCGGGCTCGTTGGGGCAGCGGTCGCGGATGTCGGGCACGCCGTCGCCGTCCGAGTCGATGAATGTCTCGTCGTAGCGCACCGCGAACATCACCCGCAGGGCCTCACGGCCGTAGCCGCTGGACAGGTTGATGCCGCGGCCGACGTTGAGCTCCATGCCCCAGTTGCCCCAGACCTTGGCGCGGGCGCCCACCAGCGCCTCCCACGGCGTCTTGAGCGTGTCGGCCTGGTCGAAGTTGAAGGGGCGCACCAGCGGGGTGCCCAGGTGCATTTCCGCCACGGCCTCCACGTCCGTGAAGCGGCCCATGTTGGGCAGCTCCGCGATGGCGCCCGCCCCCAGCGTCAGCTCGTCATCCACGAGCAGGTTGAGGTACTGCGCGTGGGGCCGCAGCCGCACGCCCACGTTGCCGAGCACGCGGATGGGCACAGGGAGGGCGGTGAATCGCTGCTCCAGCGCGATGCGAGGCGCCCAGAGCACGCCGCGCTCGCCGGTGAAGCTGGAGGCGCTGCCGGTGGGCAGCCGGACCTCGGCGACGAGCGACACGCCCACTGGGAACGTCTCGCGGTCCAGCAGGTGGACGCGCGGCAGCAGGCGGATGTCGCCCAGCGTGGTGCGGCCCACGCCCGCGGCGCCCGGGAAGTTGGGCGCGTTCAGCGCGTCGCGCAGCAACTGGAAGTTGTCACCCTGAAGCAGCGTGACGGGCAGGTCCACCGCCAGCTCCAAGCGCTCATGGAGCTGATAGGCGAACAGCAGGTGCGCATCGAGCCGGTAGGGCAAGAGGTCGCCCAGCTTCTCGTCGCCCAGCTTCAGGGCGAGGATGCGCCAGTTGAAGTCGAACAAGAGCGCCGCGCGGAAGCTCCCAGCGGGCAGCGCGTTGCTCGTGCCTTCCAGCGCGATACCGCTGTGCTGAGCCGCGGTGGCCTTGACGGGAACGGCGTCGAATCCGCGAGCGAACGGGTCGTGGTCGGCGTGCGCAGCCACCGAGGCCAGAAGCAGGCCCAGGACGGCGAGTCGGGTGGCTGAACCACGCAAGCTGAAGCCTTGCATGTTTCAAGCTCATAGCACCCGACTCCGGGGGGTGGAAGGAAATGACCCACCCCCCGGCACTGCTGATTACAGCCGTGTGTTATTTCTCCATGAACTGCTGCGCGGGGATGACCTGGATGGCCTCCGGGCGCAGGGGCAGCTTGGACGAGGAGATGGCCTGGTCCTGCGTCAGCAGCTCCTCTGACTTGGGTGACGCGTAGGTGATGGGCGACGGCGCACCGGAGCGCAGCGCCTGGGCGAGCCCCTCCGCGTCCTCGGTGACGAAGACGAAGTTGAGGGCCTCGGGCTGCACGCGGCGGCGGAGCGCCTCCTGGACGGACTGCGGCGTCATCTTCGCCATGGCCTGGCGGTACTGCTCCAGGAAGTCGGGCGTGCCGTAGAAGCGTCCGTCAATGGCGTAGCCCAGCCGGCGCTGGTCCGTCTGTTCCCACAGGCGGATGTAGCCCTGGAGGAAGCCGCGCATCAGCTCGAAGCGCTCCTGGGGGATGCCCTCCTTCACCATCTGGTCCAGGAAGAACACCGCGCCGCGCGTGGCGAACACGCCGTTGGTGGGCACCACGGGCCGAATCCACAGGGACAGGTCCTGCTGCGTGCGCGCGATGTTGGTGCGGTTGTACGTGGTGCCGGGCGACTCGATGAAGTGCTCGGCATAGGCGTAGTCGCCGTAGTTGAGGCCGCGCTTCTCGCGCAGCTCGGTGAAGAGCACGCCAATGGACTGGCGGTGCTCGCCCAGGTTGGACATGGCGAAGGCCACCGGGAAGAAGTCCGGGTCGCCGCGGCGGATGGTGCTGACAAAGCCCATGCTGACGGCGGTGGAGAGCGTGGGCTTCTGAATGATGACGGTGCGGCCGGCCGTCGTCGGCACGGCGGGCAGCTCCACGCGCGGAGCGCCCTGCGCGGGCAGCGCGGACAGGCGCGAGCTGAGCGCCTGTGCGAGCGCGTCATCCACCGCGCCCGCCAGGCCGATGACGAGCCGGTCCTGCGTGAAGACGCGCTGGGCGTGGGCCTTCACGTCGTCCAGCGTAATCGCCTTCAACCCCTGCACGGTGCCACCCGTGAAGTGCGCGTAGGGGTGGCCCTGGTAGAGCAGGGCGTCCAGCGCGACCTTGCCCAGCGCCTCGTCATTGGCGCTGCGCAGGCCGTTCTCCACGTCGCTGATGGCGTTGGCGCGCAGGCGCTCCAACTCGGCGGCGTCCAGGCGCGGGGCCAGGAGCACGTCGGTGAAGATGTCCTGGAAGCGCGTCAGGAAGTCCTTGTGGACGCGGCCGGAGAGCGTCGTGAACTCCTTGTCCACGAAGACGTCCAGCTCCGCGGCCATGGGGTACAGGGCCTCCAGCAGTTGCGAGGCGGTGAGCTTCTGCGTGCCGCCCTCGGCCATGAGCTGCGCGGTGAGGGCGGTGAGGCCCTCCTTGCCCTTCGGGTCGTCCACGGAGCCGGTGTGGAACACGAGCCGGAAGGAGACGATGGGCGAGTCCGGACGCGCCAGGACGACCAGCTCCATGGGCTTGGGCTGGCGCAGCGGCGTCGCGGGCACGGTCTCCGGGCGTGCGGGCTGCGGAGCGGGCTCGGGCGCCGCCGCCTGGGTGGGCACCGCGGGAGGCGGCGCGTTCTCGTCGGGAGGCGGCTTCGGCGTGGTGGTGCAGCCGGCGAGCCCCAGGAGGGCGGTGAGGGACAGGAGTGCTCGGGTCTTCATCACTTCGTCCCTCCCTGGGCGTCCGTCTTGGGCGTGAGGCTGAGCAGGATGAGCTTGTTGGCGGTGAGGTAGCGCTTGGTGAAGTCGGAGAGCTGCGCGGGCGTCACCTTGGGCAGGCTCTGCAGGTGGCGCTGGAAGCCGTCGGGCGAGCCCGTGACGCCGGCGTACCAGCCGAGCTGGATGCCCACGTCTCGCGGAGTCTCCAGGGCCATGAGCGCGCCGTAGCGGGCGTGGTCCTGGATGGCCTTGAGCCGCGCGGCGTCCACGCGGCCAGCGGCGAGCCGGCTGACCTCCTGGAGCAGCGTCTTGCGGACGGTGTCGCGGTGGCGCTCGTCCTTGAGGGTGGCGGTGAGGGTGAAGAGGTGCGGGGCGCGGTGCTCGGAGTAGTCGCTGCCAATGGACTCCACGAGCTGCTTGTCCAGGACCAGCGTCTTGTAGGCGGGGCTGGTGGGGCCGGCGAGGTAGTCCACGAGGAGCGTCTGGATGGCGGCGTCGGTCGGGCTGGTGCCGGCGCCGGGCGTGCGCCACGCAATCACCTGCCGGGGCTGCGTGGGCTGAGGCCAGTCGATGTGGGCGGTGCGAGGGCCCTTCTGGGGCGGCTCGGCGGGGACGGAGACCTGGGCGGCCTTGCGGTCCCAGGGGCCGTAGTGCTGGCGCACGAGCTCCATGACCTTGGCGTCGTCGAAGTCGCCGATGATGAAGAGCAGGGTGTTGTCGGGCGTGTACCAGCGCTCGAAGAAGGTGCGGCTGTAGTCATAGGCCTGGGGCATCGCCTGGATGTCCTTGTAGAAGCCCATGGTGGTGTGTTGGTACGTGTGGCGGGTGAAGGCCGCGGCGTTGAGCTCCTCCTCCATCTTGAGGAAGGGGGCGGCGGCGTTCTTGTGGTACTCGCCGAGCACGGCGAGCGCCTCCGTCTGGAAGGACGGCTGGCTGTACTCCAGGTTCCGGAAGCGGTCCGCCTCGATTTCGATGAGCTGGGGCAGGCCGGCGGTGGGGCCGTAGGAGTAGTAGAGGGTGATGTCGTCGGTGGTGAAGGCGTTGTCGTCGTAGCCGAAGTTCCCGAGGATGCGCTCGCGGTCGCCTTCCGGGTGCGTCTTCGTGCCCTTGAACATCATGTGCTCGAAGAAGTGGGCGAAGCCGGTGCGGCCGGGTTCCACCTCGTTGCGCGAGCCCACGCGGACCACGGTGACGTAGGCGATGATGCCGCGCGACGGGTAGGGCACGCGGACCACGGTGAGGCCGTTGGGCAGGGTGTCCGTGTGGAGGGTGTACGGGAACGCGTCCGACGCCGGGGTGGGCGCGGCGGCGGCCGGCAGGGCGGTGCCCAGCAGGAGCAGAAGGAGGGGGAGCAGTCGTCTCATTCAGGTGCCTCGTGGCCGGGGCGGAAGAAGCGGGACCCGGCGGGTAGGCGACCCTACGACGGCTGGCTCGGTGGGGGAGGGGCTTGTGCGCGGAGTGTCAAAGGCCGTGCGCCCAGATGTGCCCGCGGCCATTCAGGAGGATTGACGCGCCCCCGTCAGCGGTTAATCTGAGGAAGACGCGGCGCAGTGAGTGGCCGCGTGACGTGCAGTGAACCTACCGGGGGCGACCTGGTTTCGACGGGGGCATTGAAGTTCGAGACGCGTGCCGAGCTTGTCAGGTAGCTCGTAAATTCAACCCGGCAAAGACACAAAAGCCAACGACAACGTTGAGCTCGCGCTGGCTGCCTAAAAACAGCCCATAGTGCGCGGTCCCCCCGCCCTCGGCCTGTGGGGTTGGGACAGACCGTCATAATGCAGGCTGGCTGCCGAGGGTGCCTGGACCCGAGGTGGCGAGACCTTTCCAGGACCGGCTCTGAGTATCCCGTCCGTGGGAGCCTCAGGGACGTAGCAAATCGCGGACTACGCACGTAGGGTCGAAGAACGGACGGCTTTCGGACGCGGGTTCGATTCCCGCCGCCTCCACTGAAATCCCCAGCAATCCCGACGGGTTGCTGGGGGTGTAGTAACCCCGTAGTGACTCGCCCTTTTCGGAGCCCTCGCCAGTGGACGGAGGGGCTTCGGGGAAGGGCAGCTTGAGCAGGGCCACCTGCTCGCAGAGTACTGGCCAGGACGGCGAAGTGTAGGTGTCCACGATGTCTCCTTCGGGGCCGTGAGTCACCCAGCGCAGCAGCTCCTTCCGGGCCCCGTCTTCCAACGCGCAGGTGATGAAGGTGCGCCGGGCGTCGTGCTGACGCCGGGGGCGCAGGCCGAGCTGCTCCAGGTCCTCAAGGAGCCGCTTGTAGGCCGAGGTCGAATTGAGGATGCCGGTGTCCGCCGCCGGCACGATGAAGTCCTCCGGCGTCGGCTGGCGGCCGTAACACTGCGCCCAGCCCTCCGCCTGCCAGTCCTGGAGGATGCGCGCGAGCACCGGGTGGACGGGCACCTCGCGCACCACCCCCGTCTTCGTGGCCGACTTCAGGAGCTTCTTCTTGACGTCATAGCTGCTCGCGATGAGCAGCTTGCCCAGGGGTAGCAGGCGGGGCTGGTGGTGGCTGAAGCGCCGGGGTGTCGCCTCGTTGATGCGCATGCCCCCCAGGAAGAGGAGGGCGTAGAGCACCCTGCGGTTTTCCGGGATGTGCCGGGTGGTGATGAGCTGCACAGCCTCCTCGCGGGTGAAAATGGCGGTGTGGCGCCAGGCCAAGTCCTTGTCCCGCTTCTTGGGCAACTCGCCGCGGCGAGCGGTGAGGACGCACGGCGTCGCGCTCACCAACTCCTCCCGCAGCGCGTCCGCGAACATGACGCGCAGCACCCCGTAGATGTGTAGGATGGAGCGCGGCGCGAAGTACACCCCGCCACCCTCGTCCTTCAGCGCCTGGAGCGCGCGGACGGCGGCGAGGATGTGGCGCGGCCGCACGTCGGCCAGCACCAGGTCCTTCAGGTACGGCATGGCGTGGCTGATGCGCACCTCGTCATCGTTGATGGAGGCGATGCCGCGTGCCCGCCGCTCCTTCAGCCAGTGCTGGGTGTAGCGCCCAACGGTGATAGGGCCGAGGTCCGGCGCGGCGAGCCCGCTCTCCCGCTCGGCCGCCACCTTCCGCTCGATGGACGCCAGCAGTTTCTCGGCGCTCGCCTTGTGCGTCGTCTTGGCGGACTTGCACTTCTGCTTGCCGTCCAGGCCCGTCCAGCCAATCCAGTAGAACTTCGAGTCTCCGCGCAGGTAGACGGTGCCCATCACCCACCCCTCGCGTACTGCGCGGCACGGGCCTCGATGGCGTCGTCGGGCACTTCGGCGTCGTCAGCCAGCGCTGGGGGCTGGTGGCGCAGCACCTCCAGCAACTGCCGGCGGCTCACGAGAATCCGCCGCACCGTGCCGTACCGTGTGAGCTGCCCGCTCTTGAGCCACGCCTGGATGGCGGCGCTGCTGGTGCGCGCGACGGCCGCGGCCTCTACCAGCGTGAGCATGTCCACATCTCTGCCGGGCACGCTCGCGCTCGCGCCTATCTCCTCGCGAATGACTCGCCGGACCACTCCTTCAAAGGCTGCCAGAGTCGCTGCATCCATCTTCGACTTCCCCCACTCGGACAAGGTGAACAACTCCCTAGGTGCGACACGTGGTGACTGCGTATTGAGTCACCCGGCTGCCCGAGGCCGCTGCTGGCTGGCGCAAGCAGCGGCCGCTTGGATGTAGAGCAAGGTGTGTGCCGTGGCGCCCACGCGAGGCGTCGGCTCTCGGTGCGGACTAGGGGCGTGCCATGCGGTGGATGCGGTGTCTCGCGGACCGAACGCACGCACCGTAAAGGCTTGGGAGTTGCGCTGGCTCGACGAAGTGGTCTCCACGAGGCCCCCAGAAGGGTAGAGGCGCTCCGTCGGCGGACCTTAACAAACGCCGACGGAGCGCCGGAGGGCGCGTGTCCCAGCGCTACCTGGGTGCACAGGCCTTTTCTGGTGGTCCTTTCGCCATAGCGATTGGACCAAAGCTCTCTCTGTGGGGTGCGACGCGCTGGTTAAGGTCACTGCTTCAGCGAGTCGTTGGGGACTTCAACTGCGAAAACTGTGGAAATGGGTAGCACTCCGTGGGTGGGAGCGCAAGCCCCTTACCGCGAAATCGACCGCAGGGGCTCGTCTGGCTTTCCGACCGGGCGGTAGCACTTACCCTTGTGGTCGTACATCTTGTCGCCGCAGGGGGCCTTCTTCGACGTTTCGACCCAGCAGCCTCCGTTGATGAAGACTTCTGCCACTTCCTTGTCGCAATCCTTCGTCTTTTGGCCCTCGAAGGGCCGGGGCGGGAGGTCACGCGCCAGGGCAAGCGTGTCCAGGGTGGCGACGGGCACCATCCAGCCAGGGGGCTTCCCTCCGCTCCAGTCGCTGCGCTCGGGCTGGGGGGGCGGAGATGGGGGCGGCGGCACCATGTAGACGCCCACCAGGGCCGCAGCGACGAGCGCGAGGGCGACGGTGGTGGCCGAGCCTGCGCTGCGCCACGTCCGGCGAGCTGCGCGACGCACCCGGCGCAGCCAGCGGCGCGAGCGCAGCACGGGGCCACGTCGCCGAGGCGGCGCCCGCAGGTGCGCCATGGTGTCCGCGAGCGAGCTGCGCGCGCATGCCGTCTGTACCATCGCCTTCGTCAGCGCCAAGGTGCCCTCCAGGTTGCGCGCTACGTCCGCGTCGGAGGCGCCGTCAGGGGCATGGACTCGCAGGCTGAAGCGCGGTGGCGCCAACGTCGAAGCCGGGTGGGCGCTGATGTATAGCTCCAGCCCGACGTCCGGGTGGAACTGCTGCTGCCTCTCGGTCAGCTCCAGGTCCAGGGACGGCTCACCTGACGTTGCGTGCCGCACCTGGTACAGGCGCCCCAGCAGGGAGCCCCTGTACCTGCGGATGATGATGTCCAGCTGCTGGCGGAGCCTCCTGGCGTTGCTGCGCGTCACTGCGCGCGCCCTGTCCGACGTGCCACCGCGCCAGATATTCTCGGCCTCTCTCACGTTCCGTTCGCTCCCGCTCGGTCGCCCGGAGGGCATCCCAGCACCGGGCCAGGATGTTACGGCCTCGCCAGCTCGCGTGCGCTACTTTGCGGTCCGGCCCTCGCGGTACCGAGGAGGGCAGAGCCGCATCGAAGGGGCCACGCCGCCTGTGGACCCTTCCGGGCGCGCTCGGGATTCGCGGGGGTCTACAGTGGTTCCGCACCGAGTCCAAAGAGGGTGCTCGTGCTGGTGAGCTTCCCTTCCACTTCGTAGACTGCTCCCTTCTGAAGCTCCATTACGGTGGCTCGGGCGTGCTTCGAGAAGGACATCTGGATGTCCTGGATGAGCGATGGGGAGTTGCGGCCGCACTTGAATTGGACTGTGTACCCGCCCAACATGCCTTCGCTCACCTCTACGACCTCCAGGTTCCAGGCAAACCCTTTGCCTTTGTATGACTTCCAGAGTTCGTCTTTCTGGATGTCCGAGAGCTTCGAGCTAGGTCCAAATGTTCTTGAGACCTGCGCGCAAGACTCCTTGATGTAGTCCGCACGCCGTTTGGCGCTAGCCTGATTCTCCTCTTCCTTCTCGACCTTTTGACTGAGGTCTTCAAGCCGTTGCCGTAGTGCAGCCAGTGGCTTGTCATTGGGCTCGGATTGAAGCGCAGTGGCGATGCGCTTGTGGGCTGCATTTAGGGTTGCGCGGGCGCTCGTTATGTCCTTGGCGGCCAGTTTGGCCTGGGCATCCTTTATCGCTGCGTTTGTGTCGTCACGCAGTGCATCCCTTTCGGTCTTGGCTGCAAGCGCCACTGCGTCGGCGCGTTTCGACGATTCAATCTGCCCGGCGAGCGCCAAGTACCTGAGTCCCTCACTACGCTCCTTGCTGAGCCGCGCTTGCCCTTGAGCATAGAGCAGGGTTCCGCAGCGCTCCTTGTGGTTGGCTGGAATTCCACCCACTGACACTGCTTGCTCGCACAACGCCAGCACGTCTTCACTCTTGCTGCTGGCGGCAAGGTCCTCGAACTTCGATGCGAGTTCAGTCGCCCTGGCTTCAGCCTCAAGACGCCTCTTCTTCGCCTCGTCCATGTTGGTTTGGGCGCGCGATTGGGCGGCCTCTTCTGCGCCGACTGCGCCGAGACCGAGCAGCGTAAGCACTACTCCCCCGATGGCGCCAAAGCTCGCGAGCACGCGCAGGCGCGGCACTTTGACAATGGCGATGATGCTGCCTGCGACTGCCAGCACCCCCAGGATGATTCCGGGAGTGCCGGTCATTCCAATGGCCGTGATGATGCCGAGGCCGAAGCATGAGCCGATGAGATACGCGAGAACTTGGACGCCCATGCTGGTCTTCTTCTTGGGCCCAAGCGAGTTCTGCTGTGACTGACCGCTCGACTGCATCGTCATGTACGTCCCCCTTTGATGACGGGGACGTACATCGGAGAATCGCGAAGAACAATGGGGCAGTCCCTCCCTATGGGCGGGTTTGGCTCGACCCCCGTTGCCCCGCTAGGGCTCCCGGTGCCCCTCACTCGACGCCCCTGAACGACACACCGTCGAGGCTCACGAACGACACGCTTCCTGCGGTTAACGTCACAGTCCCGTCCGTTCCGATGACGAGCGCCCCCACCGCTACCACTCCGCTGCCGCACACCACTGGATGGTCCACGACCGACAGCGGGCGGTATTGCTCGGGAAGGGTAAACGCAACGGTGTTGACAGTGGTGCCGGCCATCGCGCCCTGAAGTCGCACGCGGCCCGTGCTGTCACGGAAGAACGTTGGCGCCGCGCGGCCATTGGCCGCGTATGGGCCCCATCCATTTGCGAAGACTACGACCGACCTGGGGGCCTGTTGAGGTGTGGTGTAGGGATCGACGGAAGCATTGTCGATGTTCACCGCTACCGTGTCGCTCGCCCTGCCTGCAAATAGCCGGGCGTACCGAGCCCTAGCCGGGGCAACCGCATGGTTCACCAGGGGGGTCCACGAACCAACAGAGGTGCCTTGGCTCAACGCGGCTCCCGTGGTGATTTCGGTGAACGTTGCGTCGTACCACCTCAACTCCAGTCGCGCTCCGCCCGTCCCTGGTGTCCCTGTCGGCTTCAGGTAGCGAAGCCGCGCCACATACGTCTGCCCAGGCATAACGGCGAAATATTGGGACACGAGCAGCTTTGAGCCCGCCGTCGTCGCCGGAAACGACACTGCATAGGTGGCTGTGTCCGCTTCCGTCGTTCGGACTGCATCGACGCCAAACGTACCAGACGCCATCTGCCAGCCGTCCGGTGGCTCGCTCCCGCCTCGCGTCCACGCCTCGAAGGAGGGGTTCGGGGTCAGGCTGGAGAAGATGACGAGCGGAGCCAAGTCGTTCGGTGCCACGTACCGCGGCGACAGCGCCACCTGCGCGGACGAAGGCCCGACGTTTCCGTGCGCATCCCTGCCGCGGACCACCGCATAGTGCGTCGTGCCGGGCTGGAGGTCGGCCACCTCGAAGCGCGTGGCGCTCGCCGCGGCCTTGAGCGTCGCGGAGCTGGGTGTGAAACCGGCCGAGGTGCTGACGTGCAGCTCGTAGGTGTCCCACGCCGGGCCGGAGGTGGCGGGCCGGAAGGACAACGCGAAGCCGTTGACGGTAGGCGTGGGCTCCAGCTCCATGGGCGCGTCGGGGCCCTTGAGCTTCGTGGTGACGTCGATGCTCTTCATCGCCGCGTTGTGCGTGGCCAGCGGCGCCGCGTCTCGCGCGCGCCACTCCAGCACGGAGGTAGCGGGCCGGCCGCGCAGTTGCAGCTTCGTCTTGGCGATGCCGCCCGCGAAGGAGTGGTCGAGGTTGACGACAGCCAGTTCCACGGGGGCGCCCAGGGTGACGCCGTCCGGGAGGACGCGCACCAGGTCGTTGACCTCCAGCGCCCAGAAGTAGGGCACCTCGAATTCGAGCGTGAGCGACGAGTCGGACAGGTCGGCAATTGCCGCGTCGGCCAGCCTCTGGGCCTCGGCCTGCGTGTTGATGTTGGAGGCCGAGGCCTCCGCCACCTGCATGTACCGGCGCCCGTGCTCAGCGATGCTGGCGAGGTTGGTGGCCGTCACCGTCTTGCGCTTCTCATTGCCCAGCGCGTCCCGGTCGTCCTTGTCGGTGTAGAGGACCTCCACGACGTTGCGGATGTCGCGCAGCTGCCTCTTGGCCTGCTTGAGGGCATCGTAGTTCTCGGGGCCGAACGTCCAGACGGGCTCGCCCGCCAGGCGCTCCGGACACTGGAGGGTGAAGGCCCAGCCGTGGCCCTCGCGCCAGCGCAGGCGCACCTCCCAGCCGAGCTGTTCAGCCAGGGCGCGCACTGCGTCCCAGACGGGCTCGCGCTGCTGCGTGTACTTGCCGAGCTGCCACATTGGGTCCACGGGCACATACAGGCCCGGCCCGGTGCCGGTGGGCACGTTGTGCCCGATGATTTGGGCCATTACCTCCTGGACGGCCACGCCCACGGTGTCGTTGCCGTAGTCGCGCTCCGTCTCGATGAACCAGTCTTGAAACACGCCGGCGAAGTCCCGGCCGTTGAAGGAGAGCTCCTCCGGCCCGGCGTCCACCTCGTCGATGCGGCCGAAGAACACCTGCCGCCAGGCGTCCGGCTTGGCGCGTCCAGAGCTCGTCGTCTGCACCTCAATCCGGAAGCGCCGGCCCTCCTTCAACAGCGGCATGAGGAGTCCACCGGGCCCGCGGTTGGCCACGCTCGAGTCCACCATGGGAGACAGGCTGACGACGCCCCTGGCACCGCTGCGGCGCACGGACACCGTGGCCACGCACACCGTCGCGTCCTGCGTCTCCGACCACTGCGCGCCCATCACCCAGTCGCGGCCGAGCAGGGTGCTCAGGTCCACCTCGGAGTTGTCAGGGCGCACCACCACCACGCGCAGGTGGGTGCCGTAGTTGCCAGCGAGCAGCGTGGCCCGCTCCTGGTTCGTCAATGTCCTCAAGGTGCCTCCTGAAGCGTGAAGGCGAAGTCCTCGCCCTGCACGCGCTGGGCGCCCTCCCACCACTCCATGGCCTCGCCCTGGCCGGCGTCGCCCTGCACGAGGGCGGGCCGGTGCAGGCCGGCGCCAGTGGCGCGGTGGTACGGCAGAGGGCCAAAAGGGGCGCCGGAGTCACGCCACTGCGCCAGCCACGCGTCGGGGACGCGGTAGGGCAGTGACACCAGGTCGCTCACCAACAGGGAGTCGTTGAAGGGGTTGATGACGCCACCGGCCACGCCGGCACGGTGGCGCACGGTGAGCGCGCCGTTGTCGTCCACCTCGGCCAGGCCCGTGGTGCCGGGCAGCCGAAACGGCGCGGTGGCTGCGAACCACGGCGCCACCCATGAGTCGGGCACCGTGTAGGGCAGGACGACCAGGTCGTCGATGAGGAGCGGGACTCCGCTCACGTTGGGGATGCCGGGCCCTGTGGTTCCACGGCGGTTGAGCAGATACACAGCGCCACCGGGCAACTGCGTGTAGTTGCCATTGGTCGCGATGAGGGCACCAGCGGACGGGGCATTGCTGCCCACCACACCGTCACGACTCAGGGGCAAGCCTGCCCGGTGGCAGTAGAGGTGCCAGGTGCTGTCTGTGGAGAGCCGCGCCCAATACGCCACCGTCCACTGGGTGCCGAGTTGCGTCGGCCATGTCGCGGAGGTCCACTCGCCGAACGTCGCGCAATTGCCGTACCGTCCGGGCTCGCCGACACTCGCGTCCACATCGCTCGGCTGAAGGCCCCAGTTGGACTCGAAGTCGGAGTCGAAAGACCAGGTGTGGCCCAGTTGTGGCCCAGGCGCCGCCGCATCCACGCACACCGTGCCATCCGAGCGTTGCACGTAGTGGTGCCACTGCACTCCGTCCACGCCCCAGACGCGGGCCCAGTAGCCCACCGTCCAGTCCTCGCCGAGTTGCGTGGCCCAGGTGATGGAGTCGCCGGCGGCCACCGTCAACGCACCAGCCTCGTACCGCCCGAGTCCCGGCTGTACCCACGGCGTCCCGACGGCGGTGGGCCACAGGCCGCGGCTCGACAGCATGTCGCCGGCGAAGGACCAGGAGTCCCCCTCTCCGTCGATGAGCGCGCGCAGCGCCGCGGCGTCGGCGAGGGGCAGCGGCCCGGTGCCTCCCTCGTAAGTCATGAGCTTGCGCCGCACGCTGCTGCGCGGGAAGCCGTTGAAGGTGCGCACCTTCTCGCCCAGCAGCACCGGTGAGTAGCGCAAGCCGCTGGACTTCGAGACGGGCACGGGGATGCCGGAGAGGGCGAGGTAGGGCAAGGGCATGCGAGGCTCAGATGCGGAAGGAGAAGCGCTGGGAGAGGCGCTCAAGGGCGCGCTGCACGCTGCGCGCACCCTCCTCCAGCGCCTCGTCGATGTCGTAGCCAGTGATGTAGTTGTTCACGACGATGGCGGGTGCGTCTGCCATTGCGGCTCCCGTCTTTGAGTAGCGGTTGCGCGGGTCGTTGGGTTGCTTCCAGTCCGGCAGCTCCTCCCCTCCGCGGTTGCGCAGGATGCCGTCGCCGGCGGGCTGCGGTGGGCGCGCGCCACCTCCGGACGGTGCGGGCGGCGGCTGTGGCGTGGGCTCGCGGCTGGGGCCGTCCTGCGTGTCCTGGGACTGGTAGCGGCGCAGCGCGACCTTCCACGCGTTCGGCACGTTGGAGAGGGCGTCAGTGGCCTTCTGGAGCGCCTCCGTGTTGCGCAGCACCTCGGCCGTCTCGCGGGCCTTCGCCTCCGCCGTCTCCCAGGTGAGGTCGTTCAACGCCTGGAGGGACTCGCCCATGGCGTTCGTGTCCACCCTGACGCGGTCCAGGCTGTTCGCGAACTTCTTCAACGAGTCGATTCCGAGCCACTCCACCGCCTTGCTGATGCCCCTGATGACGGCCTGAACGGCGCCGACGATGCCGTTCCACACATGGGCGAGTCCCTGCGCCACGGTGAGGATGACCGTGGCGATGACCTTGAGTACCTTGAAGAGCGCTTCGAGGACAGGCCCCGCGATGAGCTGGAGCGGCGTCATCACCATGAGGACAGCCTGCGCCACCGCGGTGAGGATGGGCGCGAGCGTCTCGAAGATGGCGCCCACCAGCACCAGCGGCGGCACCAGCGGGTCGAGGACGTGGCCCAGCGTCTCGAAGACGGGCGTGAGCGCACCCACCACCGCGTCGATGACCAAGAAGATGGCCCCGATGAGCGGCTGGAGGGGCACGAGCACGGCGCCGAGCGCATCCGCAACGTGCTGGATGACGTTGCTCACCATTTCCATCAGCACCTGGAAGCCCTCGGACTGCGCGAGCAGGTCTCCGATGACGGCGCCGACGCCAGCGAGGGGATTCATCCCGCCCGCGAGGAAGCCCTCCGCGAAGCTGTTGACCAGGTCATTGACGCGCCCGAAGGCGCCGCGCACCTTCGAGACGATGGAGGCGCGCGCGTCTTCAATCGCCTGTACCAACTCTGCGGAGAGTCGGCGGGCTTTGTCGTCGATGGCCTTGAAGTAAGCCCGCGCACCCGTGCCCCCGTGCTTGGCCAAGTCCTTGATGGATGCGGCCAGCTGCTCGTTGGCCTCAATGACGGGGGCCGCCACCTTGTCGAGGCCCATGGCGGCAATCATCCGCTCGTCGTCATCGGCCATGCGGACCTTGGCCTTCTCGTTGGAGAGTGGCGACTCCATGAGCTTCGAGAGGGCTTCCACCAGCGAGTTCAGCCCCAGCACTTCGGCGAACTCCTTGGCGTTCTTCAGCGAGTCCATGACGCCGAAGGTCGCGGCCGCCGCGACCTCCTTGCCCATCTCCGCGGCGCCGGTGACCATCGACGCGACGGCTGCTTTGGCGACGCCCGCAGTCGCTTCAGCAACGGCCTTCGCCTTCGCGACTTCGCCGCTGACAGCTTTCACCAAGTCATCCCCGGTGACTGTCTGTGCGACGTCGAGCGCGGCGTTGAGACGGCCCATTTGCAGGTTCTTCGGGAGGGCCTTCACCATCGGGCTTAGCAGTTTCGCCCCTTCGCGAATCATCCATGCGAGCGTGGAGAGCGAGCTGCGGACGACGAACTCAATGCCAGCGGCGACGGCTTGGACACCCGTGGTGATGGTGTCCCATACCTTGCTAGCGAAGCTGCCGATGGAGCCGAGAATTTTGGCGACGGACTCCTTGATTCCGTCTCCGGCCACTTTCCAGTAGCCGTAGATGGCGCCGGCCGCGAGCACGATGCCCGCAATCGCCGCCGCGAGGGCGATGAGGGGCAGCATCAGCCCGCCCAGGCTGCGGATAAAGGGGCCGATGGAGCCCGTGGCGGCGGCAGCGTCCTTCCCTGCCTTGGCCGCGGCAGCACCAGCCTCCTTCGAGGCCTTCGCGACCTCCTTACCGGTCTTCCCGGCAGCTTCTCCAACGCCCTTGGTGGCTGCGGCGGCGTCCGTCGCAGCCTTCGCAGCCTCCTTCCCGGCCTTTGCAGCGGCGGCACCAGCCGCAACGGCAGCGGCCTTGTTGCCGTTCAGCGCAGTGCGCATGGAGCCGCTCAGCTTGTTGACGCCAGCGGTGATGCCCGCGAGCCCTACGGACTTGTCCAGCTTCCCCAACATGCCGATGAGGATGCCGCTGGACTTCGCGAGGCCTTCGACGACGCCTGCGAGCTTGCCCACGGTGCCGATGGCAAGCCCGCCACCCGCGACCCATACGGCCATGTCCGCCGCCGCACGCTTCTGCGTGGGGCTCAATCGCTGGTAGGTGGCCACCAGCTTGTCGATGAAGGCCGTCAACCTCTTCACCGTGGGCCCGAAGAGGTCTCCGATTTCCGCGGCGAGCGTGTAGAGCAGGTCCGTCAGGTGCTTCAGCTCCCTCCGGAGCTCGTAGTTGGAGGCGGCCGCCGCCGCGACGGCCGCGCCGATGCCTGCCGCGACGACGGCGCCGAGGTTGCCGATTGGTTCGGCTGCCTCCTTCACCTGCTTTGCCATCTCCTCCGTCGCCTTGACCAGTTGCCCCATGGACTTGAGGGCCTGGCCAATGGAGGCGGTGACGATGACGTAGAGGTCGCCGACCTTGAGTCCGCCTCCGGCTGCGCTGGACACGGTGCTACTCCTTCGCGCGCTGGCGCACGCGGTAGGTGAGAGTCTTTGCTTCACTGCTTCCGCGGGCGGGGGCCCCGGCACCGCGCGGACCTCCCCGCGCCGCCCCTCTCACCTCGTCGGCCTCGAGCGCCGCATGGGCCAGCAGGTGGACGACGTCACTCGCCGCCCACCTGCGCACCTCATCCGGGGATTGCCCCGTCAACTTCACCACCGCCATGAGGGCGTTTAAGTGGGGGTGGTTTCGGAGTTTCCCTTGGCCTCCTCCACGGAGGGGCCACCGAAGGCCTGGATGAAGTCGGCCTGGTACTCCTGGAGCCACCCCTCAAGACGCACGGCCTCCAGGTCCTCGTCGGTGAAGACGCGGCGCGCGCCGCCGGGGAAGTAGAGGCAGGTGACGGCGACGCGGGCGATGAACCCATACGCGGCGAGGCCGTCCACTGGCTGGCCCTTCTCGTTCACCTCGCCGGCCTTCTGGGCCTTGTCGAGCATGGAGATTTTATCGCCCTGGGTGGGCTCACAGATGGCGTACTCGTCGTCGCCCAGGCGGATGCGCTTGTGCTCCTTGCGCGGCATGCCGATGGGCTTGCGGTACGTAGGGGTGGCAGTCATTGCGGGTGTCTCCTGTGGGGTGGGTGAGAGGGATTGCGTCAGTACGCGACGGGGGCGCCGGCACCGTTGAGGGTGACGGAGAGGGTGATGAGGTCGGCCACGCTCTTGCCTTCCTCGTAGGAGTCCACCGTCACCGGGTAGCGCCAGCCGCGGCTGCCCTCGGTGGCGGTCTCGTCCTCGATGACGAGGAGGTAGACGACGGTGTCCGTCATGAAAGAGGTGCGCAGCAGCACGTGCGGCGCGCTCCCCTTGTGCAGGTGTCCGGACAGGGGAATGGTGAAGTCCTTCAGCGTCTTTTTGCGGCGCTTGAAGCCGTCGCTCCCGAAGTAGTTGGTGTCTACCTGGTCGGCGCTGAAGGAGACGGTGGCTTCGTTGATGCCATCCAGTTTGTTCGCTTCGGAGGGCACCGCGTCGGCGGTGGCCGCGAGGTGGAGGGCATCAACGTAGGCGGCAGAGGGTTCGGGCACGGGGTGCTCCTTTCATCGGGGGAAGTGCTGCTTGAGGTAGGCCGCCAGCGTCTGCGCGACGCCCTTGCGGGCGACGCTTCGCGAGCGGCGGAAGGCTTTCTTCAAGAAATGGGGCGGCGGGTTGACGATGTCCCTGCCCCAATGGAAGCCCTCATGAATGGGGCCCGCGGAGGGGTGTTCGTAGCCCGCCGTCCACGACGTGGAGAGCCAGTGGCCGAGGTTGTATTCAGGGCCCGAAACGAAGCCGGTCTCGGCGAGCGGCGGCGGCAACTCCTTGCCCGCGTCCCGCGCAGCCTCTTCCTCCATCACGCGCTCCCAGAGAGGACTGCGCGGCACGAGGAACGAGGAGAAGTCGAGCGTCTGCCGCGCCGCCGCATGGAGGGGCGCGTCCAGCTTGCGCAGCACGTGGCGGGCGTTACGCCGTAGGGCTGCTATGCGGTTGGCATCAAGCCGAACGCGAACGGGCATGCCCCGTAGAAGGGGCGCCGCTACGCGCTGTATCGCGCGGCGAGGTTGAAGACGAAGCGGGGGGATCCCTCGCCGTCCGGGCCCATGTAGTGGGGGCCCGCGCCCTCGCAGCGCACGTCCACGTAGCCGGGCACGCGCGCCAGGTGCAGCGCCGTCCAGCACCGCGCCGCCAACTCACGCGTGGTCGTGTAGCTGGCCTTGGGCCCGCGCACCACCAACTGGACCTCCGCCGACAGCACGCCACGCCTAGTGCCCAGGTAGAGGCCTGTCTCTCCGCCCGTGTGGCGCACGCAAACGAACCGCTGCGGTGCGCTGGTGGGGAAGGGCCCGGGGTACAGGGTGGGCGGGTTGCTGGTGGTGGACAGGTCCAGCCCCGCCGCCTCCAGAAACGCGGCCAGCTCGAGCTCAACGTCCCGGGGGGTCATAGGTACACCTCGTAATGGTCGACGGTGCCCATGAGGTTGAGTTGCGGCGCGATGTGGAGGGGCTGCTTGGCGCCGTCCTCGTCGTCCGGGCTCACGCCCGGGGGGAACACCCTGTCCTCGGGGCGCACCTCCACGGAGCAGCGCATGAGCCCCTCGGACAGGCGCTCGTCGCCGTCGGTGGTGACGACGCGTTTCATCGTCCCTTCGTAGCGGCAGGGGTACGGCTCGGGCTCGGAGTACTCGTGCTCGCCCCGGGCGGTGGTGCGCACCAGCCGCGCCAAGTGGAACACCTGCCGGAAGGCATGGCCCATGAGTGCCATCAGCGCTTCCCCTTGCGGTAGGGCGCCAGCATCTGGAGCGCCGTGGTGGGGATGGCCGTGCGCCCGCCGTCCGGGCCGGCGAAGTAGCTCATCGACGTTCCGCCGATGGATTCGGAGGCGACGTCCCCAGGCTTGCCGTCGCGGGAGACGGCCGCGGTCACGGCCTCCAAGGCCGCGAACTGGATGGCGGCGGGCAGGTCCACCTCCAGGCTGGGGTTCAACGCGCGCTGGCCCGGCGTCACCCAGCCCGCGTCGTAGGTCACCACCACCTCGCCCGTGTCCTGGGCCTCGATCGGCGTGGACGAAACGCCCGGGGACCAGGTGCCGGTGAAAGGCCAGCGGTGCCTGCGCGCCACCAGCCGCCCCATCAGGGCCGACTCGAGCGCGTAGGCATCCGGCTCCAGCTCCACGCCGCGCACCTCCACGCGCACCACCCGGCGCACGGCACCGCCGCGCAGCCAGAGGTGGGCCGCGCCCGTGCCCGCCACCGTCTCCACCACCCCCAGCCGCTGGTGCAGGGGATAGCCCACGTAGGCCGCGAGCGCATCGGAGACGGCGGTCACGAAGAGCCCGAGCCGCGCCGACTCCACCGCGGTGCGCGCGGTGGGGGGAAGCAGCTCGGGCGTCACGAGGTCTTGAGGTGCGGGCACGGGCGTTCACCTCACAGGGGCAGGCGCTGGCCGCCGCCGAGGACGAGCGTCGCGCCGGCCACAACCGCCGGCGTGGTGCCATCCGTGAACTCGACCATCTCCACGACGCGGAGGAACCGGTGGTCCTGCGGGACGTGCTGGAGCGCGAAGTCGAGCTCGGAGCAGGTGTTCGCGCTGGTGATGGTCAACTCCGCCTCGGTGTCATCAAGGTCCCTGAGCGCGGTCCACCCATCGGTGCCGGTCGCGCTCGACTGGAGGGAGTAGGTGATGACGGTGGCAGTGGGGCCCCCGCTGATGGAGCCCACGTTGGCCACGAGCGTGCCCGACTGGTATTTGCTGACGTCGATTGCGGCCCCTTCGCGGATGCCCTCGACCTGGCTGGCAGGAGCCAGCGCCTGGTTCGCGGCGTTGTAGAGGTGGCCGACGTGCGTGTTGATAGGGTGCATGTGACTGCTCCGATGGTGAGAGTGGGATGGAGCAGGCCGGCTCCTGTAGGGGCCGGCCCGGGGCTCAGTACTTGACGTCCGTCTTCTCGGCGAACGCCTTGGAGTAACGCAGCAGCCAGTCGACCTCGGTGATGCCGCGCATGGTCACCATGTCGGCGTTGAAGTCGTTGCCCGCTTCGCCCATGGCCAACTCCAGGGGGAGGGCCTCGCCGAAGATGAACTGGGACGCGAGGCCGAACCCGAAGACTTCATCGCCCGCCAGCGCTTCCGTGCGCAGGAAGGGGAATCCATTGAGCGTGGGGTTCTGCGCGTCGCGCATCTCCGGGAACAACCATCCGGCGCTGTCCCGCAGGCGACGGAGTGAGTAGTACGTGTCCGTCGAGGAGTAGTAGAAGCCGTTGTTCGCGGTGAGCCCACCGGGAATGTGGGCCTTTTCCACGGCCTGCATGAGCCCATCGACGTCGTCGATCTTCTGCGTCGTGGTGGTCCCCGCCGTCGGCGTCCGCTGGCTGTCGGCCATCTGCGACCGCACACCGTTGGGGCGTTTCGGGCCCACTCCCTTCAGGCCCGTCGTATCGATTTCCAGGGCGAGCGCCGCCGCCATGTCCTGGCCGATGATGGCCGCCGCGTCGACCGTCCCGAGTCGCAGCAGGTCGTTGCTGATTTTGGCAAGGCCCATCAGCTTGTGCGCCGTCAGGACGAGGGCACCCGTCTTCATGCCGCTCATGGGAGGCGGCTCACCTTCGGCCACCCAGTAGACGGTGACGCCTTCATCCAGCGTTCCCATCCGGAGACGGGCGCCGTACCCACTGATGGTCCGGACGCCAGCTCGCAGCAGGATGCTGTTCGGGCGGGTCAGCTCGACCAGCTCCGTGGAGACCGTCTCCGCGGTGAATACGCCGCCCTGGTCAAAGACACTCGCGAAGTGCCCGATGGACTTCGTGCGCTCCAGGAACGAGTCCAGTCCCTGGAAGCTGGGGGAGGTATGGGCGTGCACGGCCTTCGCGCGGGCGAGGTACTCCTTCTTCATCCGCAGTCCCAGCCGGGCGTACATCATCTTCTGGCGGGTGGGGCCGGACAGGTCGAACTGCATGTCCTTGCCAGTGATGGGCGTGTGCCCCTGGCTGGGCGTCGGACGGGCCGCCAACTGCGAAGCGACCTCAATGGTGACGGCCTGGTTGATGGCCTTCTCCATCACCGGCGGAAGGGGGGACGGCGCGGGGG
>NZ_VHLC01000077.1:0-43381 GCF_006547355.1 Myxococcus sp. AB036A
GGCTTCGTCGGCAGCGTCAGATGTGTATAAGAGCCAGGCGTGACGGCCTGCCGCCGGGGCTCGAAGTGGACGTGTGGGGCGTGGACCTGAGCGAGGGCATGCTCAAGCACTGCAAGCGGCGGTTGCGGTCCGGAGGTCATGCGGGCGTGCGACTGATGATGGCGGATGCGCACGCGCTGCCGTTCCCGGATGCGTCGTTCGACCGGGTGTTTCACGTGGGAGGCATTGGCGGCTACCGGGCACCCGAGCGGGCCCTGGCGGAGATGGCGCGCGTGGCGAAGCCGGGCACGCCGCTGGTGGTCGTGGACGAGCAGATGGACCCGGCCTTCCGGCCCTCGCTGTTCCAGCGCGCCGCGTTCCGCGCGATGACGTTCTACTCGTGGGATCCACACTGCCCCCGGGAGCTGCTGCCTCCCGGCGCGTTCGACGTCACCGAGGAGCAGGTGGCCCCGTTTTTTTACTGTCTGTCGTTCCGGATGCCGGAGGCGGAAGCGCAGGTCTGACAGGCGACGCGCGTCCGCTTCAGCCCATGGTGTTCTTCTTGTTGTGGAAGAGGGGGTCGCCCAGGCGGCACACGTTCCTGCCCTCGAACTTCACGTCGAATGAATAGAGCATGAATTCAGCGACACCTCGGGTGGAGCCGCTCATGACTCCACCGCCCGCTGTCCCGGCTTCATCTCCAGCGGTTTGCTTGTACTGCGCCCCTTTCACCATGGGCATCTTCCCATTCACCGTGACCTTCTTGGGACCTTTCGAGGCGTCCGAGGACTTGCCGATGTTGGGATAGGGGATGGGGACAGGCCCACCAGGACTGGGCGTCTTGCAGACATCGGGGAAGACGATGCTCTGCCCCCCGCTATCTTCGGTGGCAATGCCTCGTCCATTGGCAAAAGGGATTGTTCCCATGTTCAGCGGCTCCTTCATCCGTGACTCTGACGGAGCCTCTTTCCTGTCGCAAGGTGTGTAGCCCCGCCGGGTTCATCCCTGGACGTTCGTCATCGACTGGAGAGAGAAGCGGATACGCTCCACCCTCAATGCTTGCTTGTCGCAGTTCACTGCGCCACGCCAGGTGAGACAGAGCATCTGCTCCCCGGGGGACAAGAGGACTGTTTCCAGGTGCATGCGTGGCCGCCTGGGATGTCCATCAATGCGTACTTCGACCTCGACCTCGCACGTTGGCAGTGCGAAGCGCTGCGGGCCCCGGGGGGATAGATTGTGAAGCTCCACGGGCTCACCTCCCTGCAGTCCGGGTTGGACCCATTGGCCCGAAGGGGCCGTGCAAAGAAACTCAGGGTTGAAGTCCTGTGGAAGGTGAGGGGCCCTCTGCGTCTGCCAGGCCTCGTCGTAGGTGCCAGCACGGTTCCTACGCGGCTCCCAGGCGGGAGCGATGGGCGCAACGCCCATGGGAGCTGGAGTGTCGGAGATGGACCCGATTGGCGCTCGTGGGTCTTCGATATTGGGCAGCGCTCGTCCGAGCATTTCCCGGCCGCTGCGCTTGCCTCGAAAGCTCTGGCCCACGGGATTGCGCGGCTCGGCCAGGATTCGACCATTTCCCAGGTCATGCGTTCCTCCGAATGCTCTTTCCCAGGTCAACGGCATGAGGGTGAAGGGTTCGGGAGGTGTGGGGCCCGGCGACAAAAGACCCCCTCTCCACGTCCGGTTGCCGAAAACGTGGATGTCTTTGTGAATGGGACCGACCTTCATTCGGACAAGGCAGGCGCCAGTCGGGCGTCCTCGGGGGGCATGGGCATCCCCGACGAGCAGCACGTCAGTGCCTGGTTTCGACACATGTGCTTCGCCGGGATACCGCAGGCTCGACGTTCCAGGCTCGGTCCAGTATTCGTCCATCAAGGTGACGGGACGCTGCAGTTCGGCCACGGAGAGCGCGTGGGAGTGAATTTCGAAGGTGGCCTTCAATACGGCATAGACGGTCTCGATGCCTTGCTCGTCCGGGAAGAGGAACATGGCGGAGGCGAAGGGCGTCTCGTTGCACGTTTCGAACAAGGCTCCTCCTTGCTTTCAATCGAAGTTGAGCCGGGAGAAGGGGCCGGTTGGGAGGTTCGCCACTCGGCTTCGGGTCTGCTGTAGTGCGGCTCGCTGCCGGTGAGCCAGTGCGCGAGTCGGTATGTTCAGGGTTCCACCGCTTCGGATGACGAGTTCTCGCGCCCACTCGTGTCGTCGGCGCATGGGCCCTCTCGCCAGTGCAGTCCAAAGCACCTCTCCCTGGAATGGGTGGCCCAGAAGGTAACGAGCCCCATCCGCGAACCGATGGCGCTCCGAGTGCCACCAGGATGCGATGGCCTCTGGATGAGGCAAGGGGAGGTCGTCTTCGGGCCTGGGCGCGATATCCGCATCCAGGTCCTCCTCTTCCAGTGGCAGGGGCTCCTGCCGAGGCTGTGTGGAAGGGAGTACGTAGGGGCCCTCCAACTTCAAGCCCGTGATGTTGCTGAAGGCCTCACCCGCAAGCTTCGCCACCGCGCTGTCGCCCAGCCAAGGGAGGCAGGCATCCGCGGCCAAGGGCCTGCCACTGAAGCCCAGGGCCCAGAGGGCGCCCGCGCGCGTCTTCGGGGGATGAAGGAGGTCCACGATGGCCGCTGTCTCCACATCGCCTCCCCCTATCGCGGCAAGGACCATCGTTTCGCGTCCGGGCGGCGCCAGCTTGTCGTGTAGACGCTTCTGGCAGGTCGCCCACGCACGACGGTCGCCGATCGTCAGACCCACATCGATGTCTGCTTCATGCGGGTCTGCAGGCAAGGCCGCCGTGAGCATCTGGCGCCCCATGTGGTGCTTCGTGGGGGAGGTGGGGTGAGAAAGCCCACGCAGCGCGATTCGCCGCAGCTGAGCGCTCTCGTGTGTGAGGTATCGAGTCAGGTCCTCGAAGGGGGCTTCCTCTCGGAAGACCAAGGCTTCCAGCACCAGGGGCTGGATGTCTGCCGCTCCGTGGTGAAGCAGGGGAAGGAGGATGTCGTCCAGCCCGGTGCGAGTCGACAACTCCAGCGCTCGCAGCACCGAGGGGCGCTGTGCCGGGCCCACTTCGCATAGAAGCGAACGCACGTTTTCGGGAGCGATATCGGTCTGGAGCAGCGCGAGGGCCGCGACGCACACCAACTCCAGGTCTTCTTCCCCCAGGGCGGGGCGTAGCGTCCCGTCGGCGATGCAGGGGCCTCCTTCGACGAGTCCGTCCACATGGGCCAGGAGCCGTTCCTCGAGTTCCGAGGTGTCCGACAGGTCATGGTCTGGAGCCACGACGGCCTGTTCCCTCATGCCCCACAGCCAGCCCGCCTCGCCGAGATGTTCCTCGATGACGTCCATCATGACGTGGGTCATGGGCGTTGCTCCTATCGAGAAGGAAAGCGGGTCACGACGGAGTAGCCCAGAACAGAGTGTTGGACCTCCTCTGGGCGAACTCCCCATTGTTGCAGGAGTGGGCGGGCGTCCAGGAGGTCTGGCTTCCAGCCCACGACATAGGGCTGCGTGTGCGGCCCTCCTCCTTGGAGGAAGGTCTCTCGTGTCACCGGGCGCATGGGGAGGTGTAGCCCTGCAATGAACCATGGTGCGCCGATTTGGTGCGCCACTCTCACGAGAAACGCGGTGAATGGCTCTCGGGTCTCTGGTTGTTCCTCGGTGAAGCGGGTGATGCTCGACTCGATTTGCAGGTGGAGCGTCGTCTGTCGAGGCTGTTCAGGAGGGCTGAAGATGGCGGAGTAAACATCCGCGTTGGCGAACCCCAGGGGAACGCGGCAGGACCAGAGTCCACCGTCATGTCTGGAGATTCTCCTTTCGAGATCTTCCCGTCCTGAGAGGTCCAGGGTTTCGTCGACGAAGTCGTACTCTCCAGCGTCCTCATCGCGCTCCAGGCGCGCGAAATATGCCGTCAGGGTGCAGCCTTCCTGTTGGAGCAGGATGTCGAGCCATCGATGAGCGAGCGCTTCGATGCCAAGGTCGACGGGCCCGAAGGTGGCCACCATTTCTGGGCGTTTCATGGGGCATCCAGGTCAGACACCAAGTCTGCCGAAGTCGTAGTTCGTTTGCTTCCGCCACTGCTTCATCTTGTTGTTCAATTTCTCCAGGTTTGAAGCTCGGGTGGCACAGACAACGGTCTTTCCGGGAAAGCACTTGGCGGCAATCTGGAGGATGCGGTCATTCATCTGGTCCAGCTTGAAGCCACTGGGGGAGTTCTTGCACTCCAGGATGTGAGTCCGGGTGACGAAGTCGAGCTCCGCCTGGACGTGGCACTTCTTGCAATGTGCGCTGTAGCTGTAGAACAGCACGTCGTTGGCATCGAGGCTGTTGAGTACATCACGTTCGAATTGCAGCCCGACGGGATCCTCGCCCCGGTCGAGTCGTTGCTGAATACCCTCCTGGTACGCGCGCTTGCGTTCCTCTGGAGAGCAGCTGGTTGTCTGGTGTTGGAAATCGTAAGCGTCTTGCTCCTTCTTGCGATTGGGCTCGCAAGGAGGCACCCAGCAATCCGCACAGCCCGTCGTATTGCATTCCCAGTCGTGCAGGCCGTCACGGCAGGCCTTTCGGTCGCGTTTTCCGCCACCTATGGGCTCTTTGTATTCCGCAAGCTGACGCGCGTCCGCCGAAATGAACTGCTCGTTTCCTTCGGTCATGGCTGGTTGCCTTCTTGAGGCGTGTGTGGGGTGTTTGTCTGTGCGCTCGGGGATGGTGGGAATGGCATGCTAATGTGGTTCGGGCCATGGGGATAGTCATTGAAGTTGTGCGGTTGGGAATGATGACGCCCATAGGCGCGTCTGCTGGTGCGACCGCTGCCGCGGTGCGTGCAGGCATCTCCCGGATTCGGGACCTTCCAATTCGAGACACGCACTTCAGACCCTATCGCGGGGCCGCCGTGCCGGAGGAGGCGCTGCCGCCCGCCCCCGACGGCACGGGGTTGCCCGGACGACTCCTCAGGCTCCTGCGCTTGTCTGTCCCTGCATTGAGGGAAGCCGCCGGAGGGTGTGGCCGTCCCGTGACGCTGCTGTTGGGGCTGCCCGATGATGCTGATCCGCGCTTCAGGGCATCATTCTTCTCGGCGCTTGCGCAGGCATCCGAGGTCCCTCTGGACTTGAGCAAGAGCCAGTGTTTCGCGGGAGGCCGTGCCGCTGGACTCCTTGCGATGCGGCACGGCGCGCAGATGTTGTCCTCCGGCGACTGCGCGGAGTTGGTGGTGGGAGGGGTCGATTGCTTGACCGACCCAGTCACGCTCCTGCGGCTGGAGGACGAGCGGCGCTTGCCTCGGCGCCATGGGCCCTCAGATGCGCTTCATCCGGGAGAAGCAGCTGCATTCGTGACCCTTGCGGTTCGGCGGCATGCCGCTCGGCGCAGCGCTCCGGCATTGGCGTGCGTTGCCAGCATGGGCATGGGGCATGAGCCTGGGCACCTCTCCAGTCGGGAGCCACACCGAGGCGAAGGGCTCACCCAGGCGTTCCGCACGCTCTTCGATGGTCTGCCTCGTGACGCGCCACCTGTGCGGTGTGTGTACGCGGGATTCACGGGCGAGCGGTACTTCGCCATGGAGTGGGGGATTGCGTCCCTGCGAACCCGGCAATACTTCGCGGAGGAGGTTCGGATGGTGCATCCCGCGGAGAACATGGGCGACGTCGGCGCCGCACAGGGCCCTCTCATGGTGGGCCTCGCGGCGCGTGGCCTGCACAAGCAGTATCGCGAGGGCCCGATTCTGGTCTGGAGCTCTTCGGACAGGGCGGAGCGAGCGGCGGTGCTGCTCCGCGACTCCATGGGACATGGCTGACCTCACTGATTCAGCACCAGGTCCAACAGCCGCAGCGTCATTCCACCGGTGAAGTCGATGGTGGCTCCGTTGAACCAGCCTGCCTCCTCACCGGCGAGCACCGTGACGAAGCGGGCCACGTCCTCCACGGTGCCCATGCGTCCCGCGGGATTCATCTTCGCGTGGGCCGCCTCCAGGCGGGCCAGGGCCCCGGGCGAGTACACGTGCTTCAGCGCGGGCGTCATCACCGTGCCGAACTTCAGCAGGTTGACGCGGTGTCCTCGCGGGCCCAGCTCCATGGCCAGGTAGCGCACGTACATCTCCAGCGCCGCCTTCGACGCGCTGATGAGCCCTGTGTTCCCCAGGTGCGTTTCATCCAGCGGGTTCTGCAGACCGAGAAGCCGGGCCTCTGGCGCCAACATGTCTTCATTCACCAGGGCCTGCACCCAGAAGACGAACGAGTGCGCCATCGTGTCGAAGGTCCGGCGGATGCGCCGCGCGTGCAGCCGGTCCTCGCCCTCGGACAGGAATCGTCCCACCGAGGCCCCCGCAATCGAATGCACGAAGAGCTTCACGCTCCGAGTCCCGGCGACCTCCCGCAGCGCCGCCACGCCCGCCTCCGCGGCCTCCGGTGAAGACGCATCCGCCTGCCACAGCACACCGCGTCCACCGGCGTCCCGAATCCGCTGCTCCAACTGCACGGCGCCATCCGGGTACCGGCCCCGGTGGACACCGAAGACATCCAACCCGGGCTTCCGAGTCACCGCCTCCGCGATGGCCGCGCCCGTGCCAGACGAAGCTCCCAGGATGAGCGCCCACTGTCGCGCCTCGGAACCCTCACCTTCCTTCATTGCACTGCCTTCCGTGTGCTGCCCTTGTCCACGTCGCGAGCCCTGTCGAGCAGCCGCTGCACCGCGTCCGCCACTTCCTGATGCACCGCTCGCATCGCGTCCCGGTTGCCCGCGTCGAAGCCTGGCTCCAGGTGGCGCGTCAGCGGCTCGCCCACCCACTGCGTCATCTTCACGGGGAAGGGAAGCGACAAGGGCCACAGGCCCGTGGCACCCACGCCCAGCCACAGCGGCAGCCGCGCGGGCATGCCCACCCGCCGGCCCAGCGCGTACCCGTCGTTGAGTCCCACGTACGCGTCGTCCATGCCGCTGCCGCCCACGGGGACAATCGGCAGCCGGTAGCGCACCGCCAGGCGCAGGTAGCCCATGCGCTCGCCCCAGTCGACGCGGTAGCGGTGGCGGAAGTCACGGCAGCCCTCGCGCGTGCCTCCTGGCTGCAACAACACATGCTCGCCGCGCGCCACCGCTTCCGCCAGCCGCGGGTCATCCCCCGTGACGAAGCCCAGCCCGTCCGCCACCGTGCGCATGCCCGGAATCGAATCGAACGCGCCGTGCGCCACGCCGTGCGGCAGATAGCCCAGGCGTTCGTGGAGCGTCACCGTCAGCATGCACAAGTCAAAGGCCAGGGGGCGCCCGTGGTAACCGACGATGAGCTTCGCGCCGGGACGGAGCAGCGGTTCCAGGTTCACCACCTCGTAGCGGTGATACCGGCGCAGCAGCCGGAACGCCGTCAGCCAGGCCCTCAGGGGCCAGCCGCCTGCCTGTGTCATCCGCCCACCTGGTACAGCACCGCGCCGTGGGCGACGCCCGCGCCCACGCCCACCAGGAGGATGCGGTGCCCTGGCTTCACCGGACGCGTGCGCAGCAGCCGGTCCAGACTGGTACCCAGCGAGGCCGAGCCCACGCTGCCCACCGTGTCCACTACGCGCACGCTCCGTTCCGGTGACACCTCCAGCGCCTGGAGGATGGCCTCCAGCATGCTGCCGTTCGGCTGGTGCGTGAGCACCCACTCGACGTCGCGGAGGGCCACGCCCGCCTCGTCCAACGCCGCGCGCGCCGCCCGCACCAGCGCGTCCAGCGCGACGCGGGTCATCTCCTGGCTGGGCGTCAGGAAGCGCATCCGCTCCAGCTTGCCGGTGGCCGTCGGGTTCTCCAGCACCACGTCCGTGGGCAGCGTGCCGTCATTGCCCAGGGCCACGCCCAGGACACCTTCTCCCGAACGGCCCGCGCCCAGCACGGCGGCGGCGGCGGCGTCGCCCAGCACCAGGTAGGGCCGGGGCTCCTCGGGCGTGGTGGTGCGCGACAGCAGCTCCACGGACACGATGCCCACCGGCCCCAGCCCCGTGGCCACCGAGCGCGCCGCCAGGTCGAAGGCGCTCAGGAAGCCCATGCAGGCGTTGCTCAGGTCCATCGCGTCGCAGCTTCCCGACAGGCCCAGCGCCGCTGCCACGCGGTTGGCGGTGGCGGGCGTGGTGACGTCGCCGCCCATGGAGCTGACGCAGAGGATTCGGCGCAGGGCCCGGGCCTCCAGTCCCGCTGCGTCCAGCGCGCCCCGCAGCGCCTGCGCCGCCACGTCCGCGGCCTTCGTCCCCGGTGGCGCGAAGTGGCGGGTGAGGATGCCTGTCTTCCGTGTCACCTCCGCGGCGTCACGTCCCACGCGCGCGCACAGCTCCGCGGTCGTCACGGCGGGGCCGGGAAGGACACTGGCTGTGCCCAGGATGCGAACGGGAATCATGCGGCTTGCTGTCCTCCTGGATGCGCGTGGGCACGGGAACCCCGGGCTTTGACCTGGAGCCAGTGCTGCTTCATCTCCTCCAGCCGCTTCGCGAGCGACGCATCCGCCGCCGCCCGTCCGAGGATGTCCCGGGCCTTGGTGAACTCCATGGCGGTCAGCAGCGGTGCCTCCGCGGATTGGATGTCGTAGCGGACGTCCGCGAGCAGGCTCTCCACGTCCCCACTGCGGTGCAATAGCAGCACGCCGCTGGCCGCCAGGTCCAGCGCACGAGCCACTGGATTGAGCCCCGCCAGGAAGCGCCCCAGGCCGGACTGCCGCCGCGGGGACGCGTGCCGGACGCCGAAGGGGAAGATGTTGCTGGAGAAGATGACGTCCGCGCCCGCGTTCAACAGCACGTGCGCGGGCACCATGCTGGTGAAGGCGCCGTCCACGTACCGTGCGGGAGGCACCACCGTGGGGCCCCAGATACCCGGCGCCGAGCCGCTGGCGCGCACCCCCAGCGCCACCGGCCCTTGCTCCAGCGCCACGCAGTCTCCGCTGGTCAGGTCCGTCGTGACAGGCAGGAAGCGGATGGCCAGCTCCTCCAGGCAGAGCTGGCCCAGGTCCTGCTCCACGAAGCGCTCCAGCGAATACGTGGTCACGATGGCGGCCGTGGCGGCCAGGGAGAGCTGCCAGCTCATGGCCCGCTCCTCCAGCCGTCGCAGTCCTTCCAGTCCGTCGTGCCCATCCAGCGCGCTGCCGCAGAAGTACGCGCCCACCAGTGAGCCCATGCTGGCGCCGCTGACGATGTCGATGGGCACGCCCTGGCTCACCAGCCAGCGCAGGATGTGGACATGGTAGAAGCCCCACACGCCACCGCCACTGAGCGCCAGGCCCACGCGCCGGTGGGTGAGGGCTCGGGCCCAGCGGGAGAGCGCGTCCCGCTCGGCGGGGCTCAGCACCGTGGCGTCCAGCGGACGGTCATCCACGAGCACCCGCGCCATCCTGTCCAGGCTCAGCCGCAAGGGGCAGGGCGGCAGCCACTGAGGATGCAGGGATTGGCCACTCAGCTCCGACGCGCGTGACGCGCGGCGAGGCTCTACCACCACGGTGGGAAGCACGCGAGGGGCCGACGCCTTCCGCGCGTCCAAGGTCGTCACCAGCCGCGCCGTCTTCCCCGGCATCCCAACGTCCGCCACGCCGCAGCCGTCGAGCAGGACGTAATGGAGGTCGTGCTCGGCCGTGAGCCGTTGAAGCACCGATGGGGTCAGCAGGCCGGGGCCGCCAGCTTGAGCTGGAGGCAGCGTGGCGCGCAGGACGCCATCCGCCCCCTTCGTGACGGGCGCGTCATGCCCGCCCGGTGCGCTCCGGAGCAGCAGCACGCGGTCGCCGAAGTCACGGTGGATGACCTTCGCCACCAGCTCGATGAGGGAGGACAGGGGCGCGCCGCGCACGTCGCTCTCGAAGGCGATGACCTCCGCTGGCGGACGGGGCCGCTCCTGCACGCCGGTGGGCGCGTGCAGCAGGCTCGCGACAGCGTCCTTCGGAAAGAAGAGGCCCTCGGAGTCCGTCGTCGCGCGGATGGTGAAGGCGTTGCTGCCGCTCGACAGCGCCTCCAGTCCCAGGGGCGTGCCGGGCTGGAGCGTCATCAGGAGTGCGTCACCGCGCAGGACCTCCAACTCGCCCTCCAGGAGGAGGGCGAAGCCCTCAGGAGGCTCGCCTTCCCGGCACAGCACCTCGCCGCGAGCCCAGGACACGTCCTGGCCCTTGCCCAGCAGTTGGAGCAGCGCGGTGTTGCCATGGTGCCGGAGCCCGGGCGCACGTTTGAGCGCATAGAGCCGCTGGCGCCGCCGGTCATCGCGTGACGGGAAGTGAGACATGGCACCCCGCAGGATAACGAAGCCCCTCCGGCGGGGCATCCGGGGGGCCCCCAGGCCCCAGGTCAGCACTCAGGGTGCGTGGGGCTCCGGTGGGCGCATGGTGGGTGGCGGCGTGTTGACATCACCCTGCCGGCGGACGCGGAGCCTGGCGGCCTCCATCACCACGTACAGCACGGGGATGAAGATGAGGTTCACGAAGGTGGACAGCAACATGCCGCCGAACACGGTGGTGCCCAGGGACTTGCGCGCGGAGGCCCCCGCCCCCGAGGCCAGCATCAGCGGCACCACGCCCATGAGGAACGCGAAGGACGTCATCAGGATGGGCCGCAGGCGCGTCTGGGCGGAGTGAATGGCGGCGTCCACGACGCTCCGGCCTTCGTGGCGGAGCTGCTCGGCGAACTCGACGATGAGGATGGCGTTCTTGCTGGCCAGACCCACCAGCATGACGAGTCCGACCTGGCAGAACACGTCGTTCTGGAGGCCGCGCAAGTTCTGCAGCCCCAGCGCGCCCAGCATGGCCACGGGGACGCCCAGGAGGATGATGAGGGGCAGGGCGAAGCTCTCGTACTGCGCGGACAGCACCAGGAAGACGAAGACGACGCCCAGCCCGAAGATGACCAGCACGCTGCGGCCCGCCTCCTTCTGCTCCTGGGACAGGCCCGTCCATTCGAAGGTGTAGCCCACGGGCAACGTCTTGCGCGCCACCGCTTCCATCGTGTCCAGGGCCTGCCCGGAGCTGGAGCCCGGCGCGGCCTGCCCGTTGATGGTCGCCGAGCGGTACAGGTTGTAGTGCTGGATGTTCTGCGCGCTGGTGATGGGGCGCACCTGCACCAGCGACTCCAGCGGCACCATCTCTCCCTTCGCGGAGCGGACGTAGAGCGCGTCGATGTCGCGCGGCTCGTTGCGGAACGGGACGGCGGCCTGCACGTACACGCGGTACACGCGGCTGGCGAAGGTGAAGTCATTCACGTACTGGCTGCCCAGGTAGACTTGCAGCGTGGAGAAGACGCCATCCAGCGGGACGCCCATCGCCAGGGCCTTCTCCCGGTCCACCTGCACGTCCAGGAGTGGCGTGTTGGCGGTGTAGGAAGAGAAGACGCCGCGCAGGCCCGGGGCCTGGCTGGCCGCGCCCACCAGCATGTCCGTCGTCTGCGCGAGCTGAGCGAGCGTTCGGCCGCCTTGCTGGTCCTCCAGCACGAACTCGAAGCCGCCCACGCTGCCCACGCCGCGGATGGCGGGGGGCTCGAAGGGCAACACGCGCGCGCCGCCAATGGCCATCAGCGGGCGTCGCAGGCGCTCCACCAGTCCCGCCACGCTCTGCTCCGGCCGCTTGCGCTCGTCCCACAGGTGCAGGTTGACGAAGAGGGTGCCGTAGTTGACGCCCGTGCCCAGCAGCGAGAAGCCGCCCACGGTGAAGATGTCCGCGACCTCCGGCTGCTGGCGCATCACGTCCTCCGCCTGGAGCAGCACATTGCGCGTGTAGTCCAGCGACGTGCCCTCCGGCCCCTGCACGGCGATGATGAGGTAGCCCTGGTCCTCGCCCGGGATGAAGCCCGTGGGCGTGAGTCGGTACACCAGGATGGTGCCGGCCAGGCACAGCACGAAGGCGATGACCACCGGCCAGCGCAGCGGTCCGATGAGCTTCGCCAACATCCGGCCGTAGGCGTCGCGGAACGCGTCGAGCCCCCGGTCGAACATGCGGAAGACCTTCCACTTCTGGCCTTCGTGAGGCCGCAGCAGGATGGCGCACAGCGCGGGAGACAGGGTGAGCGCCACCAGCGCGGACAGGCTGATGGAGAAGGCCAGGGTGAGGGCGAACTGCCGGTAGATGATGCCGGTGGTGCCGGGGAAGAAGGACACCGGCACGAACACCGCGGACAGCACCAGGGCAATGGCCACCAGCGCGCCGGCCACCTGCTTCATGCTTCGGTGGGTGGCCTCGCGAGGGCCCACGTTGTCCTGCTCCATGGTGCGCTCGACGTTCTCGATGACGATGATGGCGTCATCCACCACCAGGCCCGTGGCCAGCGTGAGGCCAAAGAGCGTCAGCGTGTTGATGGAGAAGCCGAACGCGTTGACGAAGAGGAAGGTGCCCACCAGCGACACAGGCAGCGTGGTGGCCACCACCAGCACGCTGCGCCAGCCGTGCAGGAAGATGAAGATGACCAGCACCACCAGGAAGATGGCCTCGCCCAGCGTCACCAGCACCTCCTCGATGGAGGCCTGCACCGCCGCCGTGGTGTCGAAGGCGCGCTGGTAGCGCATGCCCGGCGGGAAGTTGCCCTTCAGCCGCTCCAACTCGGCGATGACGCCGTCGCGCACCTCCAGCGCGTTGGAGCCGGGGAGCTGGAAGATGCCCAGGCCCACGGCCTCGCGGCCGTTGAAGCGCAAGAGCTGTCCGTAGTTCTCCGCGCCCAGCTCCGCGCGGCCCACGTCCTTCAGCCGCACCAGCGAGCCGTCCGGCCCCTGCTGCACCACGATGTTGCCGAACTCCTCCGCGGACGTGAGCTGCCCCAGCACGCGCACCGTGAACTGGTACGTCTGTCCCGGCGGCGCGGGCGGCTGTCCCACCTGTCCCGCGCCGATTTGGACGTTCTGCGCGCGCAGGGCGTTCACCACGTCCGTGGCGGCGAGCCCACGCCGCGCCAGCTCCGAGGGGTCCAGCCACAGCCGCATGGCGAAGCGCCGCTCGCCGAAAATCCGCACGTCGCCCACGCCCGTCACGCGCAGCAGCGCGTCCCGGATGAAGACGTCCGCGTAGTTGCTGAGGAAGCCCGTCTCGTAACGGTTCTCCTCGTCGAACAGGCCGAAGGCCATGAGCAACTGCGTCTGGGCCTTGGTGATGGTGACGCCCAGCGCGTTGACGGCGGCCGGAAGCTGCGCGGACGCGGTGGCCACGCGGTTCTGGACGTCCACCGCGGCGATGTCCAAATCCCGTCCCGGGTCGAAGGTGACGGTGATGGTGCTCACGCCCGTGTTGCTGCTGGTGGAGGAGATGTAACGCATGCCCTCCACGCCGTTGAGCTGCCGCTCCAGCACGGTGGTGACGGCGCTCTCCACCGTCTCCGCGGAGGCGCCGATGTACGTCGCCGTCACCTGCACCACGGGCAACGACAAGTCAGGGTACTGCTCGATGGGCAGGTTGGGGATGGAGATGGCCCCCACCAGGGTGATGATGATGGACACCACGCTGGCGAAGACGGGACGGCGGATGAAGAAGTCGGTGAACATGGCGGCCCCTCACTGTTCCGGCGGGGTGCCGCCGTCGGTCCCGCTGCCGCCCACGCCCTGAGGTGGCTTGCGCGAAGGAGCCTTGGGTTGGATGGGCTGGCCATCGCGGAGCATCTGGATGCCGCTGAGCACCACGGGCGTGCCGGCGTCCAGTCCGCCCGTCACCTCGTAGTCATTGCCAGAGACGAGCCCCAGGCTCACCGGCGCCCGCTGCGCCACGGTGCCCGCGTCCGAGTCCCGCACCACGAAGACGAAGGACTGGCTGCTGATGCGGGTGACGGCGGCGGTGGGGACGCGCAAGGCCTTTCGCGTGGCATAGACGACCCGGGCGCGCACGAACTGTCCCGCGCGCAGGCCCACGGTGTTCTCGAAGACGCCGCGAATCTCCACCAGTTGCGTGGTGGCGTTGGGCGTGGGCGCCACGAAGAACACCGGCGCGGACACCACGAGCCGGCCCTCCGGGTCCAACACCTCCACTGGCGTGGTGCCCACCCGGACGGTGCCTGCCCGCTCGACGGGAATCTGGACGGACAGCTCCAGCGTGTTGCTCTGGTCCAGTGTGGTGAGGGCCGTCTGCTGCGTCACGAAGTCGCCCACGTTCACCGGGTAGTCACCCACGATGCCGGCGAAGGGCGCGCTCACTTCGTAGAAGCCGAGCTGGACCTCCTGGGCCTGCACCTGGGCTTCGATGGCACGCGCGCTGGCTTCGGCTTGCAGTGCCTGCGCCACCGCCTGGTCATAGTCCTGGCGGCTCTGGAGTCCCTCCTTCAGCAGTTGCTCACTGCGCTTGCGCGTCTGTTGGGCGTACTCGCGCTGCGCCTTGGCGGCGGCTTGCTGCGCCTGGGTGGCGCGCAGGCCCGCGCTTTCTCGCCGGGGGTCCACCACGAGCAGCACTTCACCCTGTTCGACGCGTGCTCCCGGCTTGAGCGGAATCGACTTCACGTAGCCAGCGACCTGCGGATAGACGGTGATGCTGCTGCGGGAGATGAGCGCGCCCAGGTACTCGTTGGACTCGCGCACCTCGGCGGGGGCCAGGCGCTCCACCTCCACCGGCATGGGCTGGTTCGTGGCCGCCTGGCCTCCCTGCGGCCCCGGGTCGCTCTGCGAGCGGCAGCCCGCGAGGAGCAGAACGGCGAGCCCCGTGCTCCACGTCCTCACCAATCGCATGCCGCCTCCGTGAGAAACGCCGCGACCCGTGCCTGCTCCAGCTCGAACTCGCGCACCACCAGCAGCAGCTCCGCCTGGCGGAGGTCCGACGCTGTCTGGATGAGCTCCAGGCTGGTTCCCGTTCCCACCTCGAAGCTGCGCCGGGTGAGCCGGTCATTCTCCTCGGCCAGGGCGCGTCCCCGGCTCGCGATGCGCGTGGCCGCCTCCGCCACCTGTACGGCGCGCCGTGCCTGCAGCACCTCCACCGAGGCCGTGCGCTCCAGCTCCACCAGTCCCTGCTTCGCCACCTCCACGCCCGCGCGCGTCTGCCGCAGTTGGCCCTCACGCGCGCCGCCATCCCAGAAGGGCAGCACCAGGCTGGCACCGATGTTCCACACCGGCACCGTCACGAAGCCCTCTTCCACGGTGAGGGCCAGGGTGGTGCTGGTCAGCGCGAGCGTCGGGGCATAACGCGCCTTCACTTCTGACACCTGCCGCTCGGCCAGCGTGCGCCGCGAGCGCGCCACCGCGATGTCCGCGCGCCGGTCGAGCGACTCCAGTTGCTGGCAGTCCCGCCGCGAGTGCTGGAGCAGGGTCTCCAACTGGACGCCCCGGGCCAGGCCCACGCCTCGAGGAATGCCCAGCACCAGTCCCAGCGTTTCGCGGGCCTTGCGCAGGGACTCGTCACCCAGGACGACGAGGTTGCGCGCTGTCTCCGTGTCCTGCTGCACGCGCACCACGTCCAGCCGCGTGCCCGCGCCCAGCTCGAAGCGACGCTCCGTGAGGGCCAGCCGCTCCAGCGCGGTGCGGAGGTTGACGCGGTTGACCTCGGCCATCCGCTCCTGCGCGGCGACGAGCACCAATGACTGGGCCAGCGCGCTGGTGAGCTGGCGCCGCGTCTCCGCCAGCGACAGGTTGGCGGTGCGCCGGGCCTCGCGCGCGGTGCCCAGCGCGATGATGGACGAGAGGCTGAACAGGGGCTGGGTGGCGTTCAGCAGTCCCAGGAAAGGCGGGCGGGTGAGGCCCGGGGACTGGGCGCCTCCGACGTCGCCGCCAATACCGCCTCCCACTCCGCCGCCACCGCCGCCACCACCCAGGAGCGGCGTCGCGTCGGGATTGAGCACGTTGTACTGGACGGAGACGGTGCCGGTGAGCGTGGGCAGCAACGCGGCCAGGGCGATTCGCTGCACGCCCGCCGCGGATTCCACCTGGGCCAGTGCGGTGTACAGGCGGGTGGAGCGCTGACGCAGCAGGTGCATCGCCTCGTCCCAGGTCGTCACCTGCATGTCGGCCGGGGGAATGGGCGTCAGCAGCGGGTCGGATACCGGGAACTTCGGCGGCTCGGGTATCTCCGGGGAGAGGGCGGGAGCGCGGGCCGCGGGTGGCTCCACGCCCGCGTCGGTGCCGGGGCCCCCCTGGGCCAGCAGGAGGCTGGAGGTGTGCGACAGCAGGGCTGCGAGCAGCAGGGCATTCATGGGAGCGCGCGCACAGGTAGGAAGCGCGTTGCCCAGCCACCACGGCCGGTGGGGCTGCCCTGCGTCTGGTGGACAGAAAAAGGGACGGGGCTGCGTGTCAGTGCATGAAGAAGGGCAGGACAGGCAGCCCGTGGGGCAGGGCTGCTGTCATGCACAGCCTCCGGGGGCGATGCGACTGCGCAAGCTTGGACAACAGCTCAGAGCTCCGCGTCCCAGTAGTAGTCGAAGCGCAGCATCCCCGTGAGGGGGCGTGCATCCGTCAGCACGCCCACGAAGCCTCGCGCGTTGACGGACTCGCAGTCGAGGTTGGCGATCATGTCGAACGAGAGGCCCAGGATAGGCCAGCCGTTCGCCCGCGTGGTCGTACAGGTCGGTGTCCGGCCCGCCCTCCGCCGTCATCTCCAGTCGCAGGGCGGGAAGATGCAGTCCTCACCGGGGCTGGTGCAGATGCCAAGGTGCTAGACAGGGCGCTCCGTGTCGCTGCATCACGGAACCCTCATGGATGATGGCGCATCCTTGCGCCCTCCCACCGCCGCCATGGAGTCGGAATGAGAGTGGAAGAGTTTCGCCGTGCCTTCGACAAGCGGAGCGCCTCTCGTGGGCTGGAGGTGGTCTTCCACCCAGCCGCTTCAACCGAGGCACTCCAGGCGCTCTCGGAGCGGCTTGGCGGACCGCTTCCATTCCAGGTCGAGCTCTTCTTGCGCGCGCATGATGGACTCGTCGTGCGGGAGCCCGCGCTGAGCGTCCTGCCCTGTGCGCAGTGGGTTCCGGTGGGTGGCTTCGTGCATTTCGCCACGTTCGACGGCCAGCATCGGCTGGGCTTCGACACCCGGAGCCGGAATGCCGCGGACCAGTGGGACATCGTCCATGTCGATACCGGAGACTGCGTGACGCTGACGATGGCCAGCTTCTGGTCCAACAAGGTGTTCGCGTGGGTGGACAAGCGCCGGCCCATCTGGGAGTCCCAGGGGGGCATGCCGCCGTGCGGCGCGAGTTGACGCTGAAGCGTCCAGGGAGCCAGTCTTCCGGTTGATGCTCAAGCTCCAGTGGCTCCAGGTCCACCAGTTTCGCTCCGTGAAGCCCGGGACGCGGTTGCTCTTCAGCCCGTCCCTCAACGTGCTGCTCGGAGAGAACGGCACCGGAAAGTCCACGCTGCTGGACCTCGCCGCCGCCGTGGTCAGCTCGGACTTCACGCCGCTGCGGCATGAGGCCTTCGACCTCGAATATGCACTGGCCGCGGACACCGGCCGCATCACCGTGCGCGTGCGCAACGTGCCCTCGGGCGCGGAAGGCACGAGCGGCCTGTCCATGGACATCACCGTGGCCCCGCGCGACATGGCCTGGCCGCTGGTCATCCACCGCGAGGGCCAGCAGCTCCGCGTCTCCCGCGAGGACGACACCGCCGACGTCGTGCATGAGCGCATTGCCCCCGAAGTCGGTGGCCGGCTCTGGCTCGTCTTGATGTCGGGCGGCATCGCCTGGGTGGAGAAGACGGGCGAGGGCACCGCCGCCGTCGAGCCGATGCTCGCCATGGCGCGCGAGGTCTCCGCGCAGGCCGACCTCCGCCGCTTCGACGAGGGGCTCGCCCACTTCGACCAGCTCTGGCGCGCCGAGCTGCGGCTCTCCCGTCGAACGGAGGGCGTGCTCGCCACGGGCACGGGCGTGGCCTCGGAGGACCTGCTCGATGGCCTGCGCAAGGTCGCCGCCACGCAGTGGGGCGCCGCCCGCTACGTGTTGTCCTCGGAGAACGTCCCCTTCCTCCGTGACGCCGCCCGGCTCCTCGGCTTCGCGTCCGCGGAGGCGCTCCTGTCCCCTCTGGAGACCCAACCCCAGGGCAAATACGAAACGCTGTCCCTGGGAAACCTGGACCTCTGCTTCGTCACCGCCGCCGGCCAGCGCCTCTCCGCCCGTCAGCTCGGCTACGGACAGAAGCGCCTGGTGGCCTTCCTCCACTACCTGGCCCACGCCCGCGCCGTCGTCATCGCGGATGAGGTCGCGCACGCCTTCCACCCGCGGCAGGTCCGCGCCATCCTCGAGCAACTCGAACCCCGGCAGGCCCTGCTGACGAGCCAGAGCCCGGAGCTGCTCGACTGCCTCACCTTCGACTCGCCCGAGCAGGTGCGCTCCACCTTCGTGCGCTGCCGCCGCGAGGAGGACACCGGCCGCCTCGTCTGGGAGAACCTGTCCCCTGACGCCGCTGAGGACTTCTTCACCGCCTGGCGCGCCGAGCCCCGCCGCGTGGGCGAGCTGCTTCAAGCCAAGGGTCTCTGGTAGCCAGTCGCGTGGGCCCCGAGGGCAGCGGGACGTCGGCCGGCCAACGGCTCCGCGAAGAGGTGTACCCGTCCGTGCGTGCCGCTCGCCTATCCTCACCAGCCGGGGAGGGTGCCGCGCATGCCGATGCTGACCGTCAACAGAACGGAGCTGTACTACGAGGACTCGGGTGGCACGGGCGTGCCCATCGTCTTCAGCCACGGCTTGCTGTGGAGCTGTCGCCTCTTCGATCCGCAGGTGGAAGCGCTGTGCGGACGTTACCGCTGCATCGCCTATGACCACCGGGGCCAGGGCCAGAGCGTCGTGCCTCCGGCGCGCGTCATCGACATGGAGACGGTGTACCTGGACGCGGTGGCGCTCATCGAGCGGCTGGGCGTGGGGCCCTGTCACTTCGTGGGCCTGTCCATGGGCGGCTTCGTTGGCATGCGCATCGCCGCGCGGCGGCCGGACCTGCTGCGCTCGCTGGTGCTGATGGAGACATCCGCCGACCCGGAGCCCCTCCACAACGTGCCTCGCTACACGCTGCTCAACCTTACCGCGCGCCTGGCGGGCCTGCGCCCGGTGGCGGACCCGGTGATGCGCATCATGTTCGGCCGCAGCTTCATGACAGACCCCAACCGGGCCGAGGAGCGCAGCCGCTGGCGCACGCGCCTCATGGAGAACCGCCGCGACATCTGGCGCGCCGTCAACGGCGTCATCGAACGGCGCGGCGTGGCCCACGAAATCCCACACATCCGCGTGCCCACGCTCGTCGTCGTCGGCGCCGAGGACACAGCCACCGTCCCCGCCAAGGCGCAGCGACTGCACCGGCTCATCCCCGGCTCACGCCTGGTGACCCTGCCGCGCGGAGGGCACTCCTCCACCGTGGAGGAGCCCGCGCTCGTCAATGCCACCTTGGGAACGTTCCTGGACGCGCAATCAGAGACGCGGACCTCCAGGGCGGTGTGACGGATTGCTGCCAGCGGGAACGCGAATCCCAGCTCAGCGTGGCGTCTTCCTGCTGTCAGTCGCTCGCATCACGGGCGAGAGGAGCTGGGCCCAGAAGCGCCGGGGAAACGGCTCCACGAGCCCGAGCGGATACTGCTCGGGCCCGGTGGGCCGGTGGTAGGTGCCGAAGAGCCAATCCGTCCACGGCGCGAGGTTGCCGAAGTTGTGCCGTGTGTGCCGTTCGCGCGCGTGGTGCCAGTGGTGTAGTTCGGGCGCGCCGAAGAGGAAGCCCAGGGGGCCCAGCGGCAGCCGGACGTTGGAGTGGATGAAGATGGCCCACATCCCGCGGAAGGCGATGAGCATCGTCAGCGTCCCGAGCGGAAAGCCCATCATCATCGCGGGGAGGTTCACCACCAACTGCGTGAGCAGTCCGTCCACGGGGTGCTCGCGGTGTGCGGCGAGCCAGTCGAGGTGCTCGGCGGAGTGATGGACGGCGTGGAAGCGCCAGAGGAAGTCCACCTGGTGTGACAGTCGGTGGAAGCCGTAGACGAGCAGGTCGCAGAGCACCACCGCTTCGAGTGCCTGAAGCCACCAGGGCTGGCGTGCCACGGCGGCCTGGAGCCCCGACAGTAGGTCCAGGTGCAAGAGCGCCTGCACGTGGCTCAGCATCAGCAGCGCCAACGGCGCGAGCACCAGGTACTGCGCCACGAAGTAGGCGAGGTCGGTGCGGAAGGCAGGGCGCAGCAGCGGCTGTCCCGGCCGCGCGGCCCAGGCCTTCTCCAACGGCCAGAAGACACACGCGAGCACCCCGAAGGAAATCGCGGCCCCCCCGCCTAGGACTTCCAGGCTCATCACGGCGTGGCCGGGGGCGCAGCGTCACCGTCATCGCGGGCGTGCAGGCCGCCCTCCGGCATGCCGAACAGCGGGCGGATCTTGGTCCCACCGAAGAAGGTTCCAGCCGCCGTCAGCACCACGAAAACCAGCAGGACGACCGCGAGGACCACCGTCACCGTACGAAGAACCTTGCTGCCTTTTGATTGCATGGACACGCGTACTCCCGTTGTCCGGGAGGCTACACCATGCGTGCCATTCGAACGCAAACGCACGACATCTCAGCGGCTGAGAACACATCCCGACCGCATCCGGCAGGCCACCCAGCGCGTGCTGTCGGCGGGACGTCAATACACGTAGGGCGTGCGCTTCGCCCAGCTCGTCTTGCCGTAGTGCTTGTGGAGATAGCGGAACGCCTCCCGTGCCTCGCGCGTGGCCTGTCCGCAGCCGCGCTTGCTGGCGCGGACCGCGCGGAACAGGGCGATGGGCGAGCGCGGGTCATCCGGGTGGGCCTGGGCCCAGGCGATGGCGACGCGGGCGAAGTAGGGCACCGAGTTGCCCGCGTCCTGGAGGGCCTTCCACTCCCGCGCCGCGTCCGGTGCGTCGGACGTGTCCTCGAAGTGCACGGAGGGCACGCTCGCGTCCGGCTTCGGGCCGCACCACCAGTTGCGGTGGTAGGACATGTCCATGGTGAGGCTGAGGTTGGGATGGGTGTTCGCCAGCCGGTCCTCGCCCGCGTGGAGCCGCGCGGAGACGGCGGGCAGTCCCATGAGGAGCAGCTGGGCCTCGAACTGACGCTCCTCGGGCGTGGGCTTGCCGGCGAGCGCCAGCAGCTCCGCCTTCGCCTTGGGCTCCGTCTCCGCCAGGCGCTTCGCCACAGCCTGAATCGTCGCGTCGTCACCCGCGACGGTGGCGCGCGCGAAGGCGGTCCACATGAGCTGCCGTCGAAGGGCGGGAGGCAGGATGTTCCCCGCCGCCAGCTCACCCATGCGCTTCGCCGTCAGCCGGGGCTCCAGCATGGCCACGGCGCGCGGGCTGAAGAGACGGGGCCGTTCGGCCAGCGGCGTGGTGTAGGGCTCGGAGTAGCTGCTGCTCATTTCATAGTCGGCGATGATGTTGACGGCTTCCCGCATGGCCTCGTCCAGGTCTCTGGCCACCGCGAGCCGCTCCTCGCGCAGCAGGTTGTCCGTGGAGGGAAGGTCCCGGGTCAGCTCGGCGGGCACCGTCGCGAGCCGCGCCCGCGCTGCCTCCACCTCGCCTCGGCCATGCAAGAGCCGCGCGGCATGGTACGCCACCGTCAGGCCGGCGGGAGACGAGGGCGCGACCTTCGCGGAGGCGGCGAGCAGCTCCGGCACGCCCGGAGCGTCCGGCGTCGCCTTGCTCAGCGAGGCGACGAGCCACGGCAAGTGCGCCGTCTTCTTCCAGCGGGCCAGGGCTCCGTCGTATTGCGCGCGGCGCTCCGCATCGGGCGCCGCGCTGTAGGGCGTGTCCTTCATGGCGTGGAGCCACGCCTGGAGCGCCTCGGCGGGCGCGGGGAGGCCCTCGCAGGTGCTCGCTTCCCGCAGCATCAGGTCGAGGTCGCCCAGCTCCGAGGCGAGGGCGGTGCCCGTCCCGGGTTCGAGCACGTGCGACAGCAGCTCACAGTGCCAGGTCTTGGGCCGCAGCCGGTAGCGCACCAGGCTCCGCAAGCCGCGCGCGGGCGCATGGACGCTCCGCAGCTCCGGGGAGGCGAGCACGCCATCGAGCACCCGGTCCGCCTCGCTCAGCCGCGAGAGGAAGACGGCGTCTTCCCGCGACTCGAAGTGATACTCCCCCTTCTTCTCCATCAGGGCCTGCCGGACATGGGTGCGCGCCACGAGGTAGGCGGCGAGCGCCCGGTAGGGCGATTCCTGCGACGCAGCGAGCTTCTGGAACGAAGACAGGGCGCCGGGATAGTCGTCGCAGTAGAAGCGCGAGGCCGCCTCCTGGTAGGCGCGCTCGTCCCGCCGGCGGGCCTGCTGCTGCGCGCTCACGCCTTCATCCAGTCGTGGGTCGGGCTCCGGCAGGATGGCGCACGGGCCGAAGACGGTGTCCTGGTTGCGCACCCACTCCTCCACCAGCGCGGGGTGCTTCTTCCACGCCTGGGCCAGGTCGGTGGCGGTGTTCGCTGCGCGCTGGAACGCGTCACCCTGGATGCGGGGGACCTGTGCGTATTGCACCTGCCGGGAATGCTCGGGCGAGGCTTCCGGGAGCTGAGGCGCCACCTGCTTCCGTACCGCCAGCCAGCGCTGGAATCCTGGTGTCAGGGAGAGGTGCTCCGGCAACGCCTGGTGCATGAGCTCCCAGCGCGTCACCAGGGGCTGCTGCTCCTCGGGCGTGGTGGGAATGCCCATCATCGTCCGGTAGGCGAACGCGAGGTAGGCGGTGCGCATCGAGCCATGCACCACGCCCAGCCGCCCGGCCGCGAAGGTGGAGAGCGGCCAGTCGGGATGGCTGCTGGTGACGAACACGGGCCCGGCGGAGTCGTAGGCACACGCCCGCGCTTCGGTGGGGGCGAGCAGGAACGCGAGGCCGCCGGTGACGGTGATGAGCAGCTTCTTCATGGATGGAGCTCCGCGACCGCGCGCGTGAACGCCTCGGGCGTCCAGGGGCGGGGGTTGAAGACATAGAGGGTGGAGACGCCAGGGGGCACGGCCTGCCACTCATCGAGCGCCAGCCCCACGCTGCCCCGGCAAGGGGCGGGCAGTCCGCGCGCGAAGCGGGCTCGCCACGTGGGAGCCTCCGGGCCCATGCGGAAGAGCTGGGGCACCACCTCGTCCACGGGCGCGTGCGTCAGCCAGCTTCCGGGCGTGCACCATGAGGCGAGGCCGGTGATGGACAGCGCCATCGATGGGGGCAGCTTCTGGCGGAGCACCTGGAGCAGCGCGACGTAGGCGTCGTATTCGGACGCGCGGGCATCGAAGTCAATCTGGAGCGCCGTCAGCTCCGGAAGGCGCGCCAGCGTGGCGAGCCGGTCCGCCAGCGCGTGCAGTCGCTCGGGCGGGTACCGCGCGAGCGACGCGCCTGGATGGGCTTCCATCCGCACCGTGGCCCTCAAGGGTGTCCCGGGCGGAACGTGGAGCGGCTGCCGGCGCGGGTGTTCGCGCACCTCCGTCTCCGTGAGCGCGAGCGTGGCGCGCAGGAAGGCCACGCTGACCGGGCGCTCCGTCCGCGCGAGGAAGCGGAGGTCTTCCGGCCGCTCCCAGGCCCAGAGCACCACCCGTGGAGGCTCCGGCGGCGGCGTGGGCGTGCTGCACGACAGGAGCACGGCGAGGGTGGCCAGCAGGCCGCGCCGTGTCCGGGGTGCCACGAGGGGCGAAGGGGATGGGGGAAGCATCGTGGTCGTCGGGCCGCACTCGCGCGGTGGACCGGACTGTTTGCAACGCGCGTTCCGGGTGCGCGCCGCCTCAGGCCTGGGCCGCGCGCTTGTTCTGGGCGCGGCGCCGGAGCCAGTTGCGGAGGAAGGCCATCACCGCGGGGTGCTTTGACTCACGGAAGGCGTCTGGCGGGCCGTACTCCACGATGCGGCCTTCGTGCATCAGGGCCAGGTGGTCCGCCATGCCAAAGGCGGAGGCCACGTCCGGCGTAATCACCAGCGAGGTGGCGCCGAGCTGCTGCTTGCCGGTGGTGATGATTTCATTCACCGCCGCGGTGGTGAGCGGATCCAGTCCGGCGGTGGGGTCGTCGTAGAGGAGAATCTTCGGCTGGAGGATGGTGGCGCGCGCGAAGCCCACGCGCTTCTGCATGCCGCCGGACAGCTCGCCGGGGAAGCGCTGCGTCGCGTGCGACAGGCCCACGCGCTCCAGCGTCTTGTTCACCGTCTCGGCGATTTCCGCCTCGGGCATGCGGGTGCGCTCACGCAGGGGGAAGGCCACGTTGTCGAACACGGTGAGCGAGTCGAAGAGGGCGTTCGCCTGGAAGAGGATGCCCTGCTTGCGGCGCATCTGGTCGAGCGCGGCCTCGTTCATCCGCGCGATGTCCTCGCCATCCACCAGGACGGTGCCCCGGTCCGGCCGCAAGAGGCCCATGATGTGCTTCATCAGCACCGTCTTGCCCGACCCGGACACGCCCATCAGCACGCAGGTGGTTCCCTCTGGCACTTCCAGGTTCACCCCCCGCAGCGCGTGCTGGTCTCCGAAGGACTTGTGGAGGTCCCGCACTTCGATGGCCAACTGGCGGGAGGACGGTGGGCTCGAGGGACTCATGGCCGCGCGAACATAGTGCGCGTCCGCTGCCTTCCGCCTCCAAGAAGCGGCTGCCTGGCGTGAGGAAGGGGCGCCCGGCCGCCCGGCTTCCATCCCGGTGTGGAATGGCGGTCAGAGGCGGGGCGGCCCCTCGCCACGGGGCTTGCCCTGGGAGCGGAGGGCGCGATGCTTCGAGGTTCGTGGGTGAGACGGAATGACACATGAGGCGTCCAGAGGCTGGGCGCCCGGGAGGCAAGGCGTTTGGCGACGGTGTCCCTGGAGGACGTGCGCAAGGTGTACCGGGGCGGCGTGGCCGCGGTGAAGGGCGTGAGCCTGGACATCGCGGACGGCGAGTTCATCTCGCTGGTGGGCCCGTCGGGCTGCGGCAAGTCCACGACGCTGAACCTCATCGCCGGGCTGGAGGAGATGTCGGGCGGCACGCTGCGCATCGACGGCGCGGTGGTGAATGACATGTCACCGCGGGAGCGGGACATCGCCATGGTGTTCCAGAGCTACGCGCTCTACCCGCACCTGGACGTGGCGCGGAACCTCGCCTTCCCGCTGAAGGTGGCGGGGGTGGCGAAGGCGGACATCGACGCGCGTGTGCGCGAGGTGGCATCGCTGCTGGGGCTGGAGGGCCTGCTGTCGCGCAAGCCGAAGGAGCTGTCGGGAGGCCAGCGGCAGCGCGTGGCATTGGGGCGCGCCCTGGTCCGCCGTCCCAAGGTGTTTCTCTTCGATGAGCCGCTGTCCAACCTGGACGCGGCGTTGCGCACGCAGATGCGGGGGGAAATCAAGAAGCTGCACGAGCAGCTCAAGGCCACCTTCGTCTACGTCACCCACGACCAGGCGGAGGCGATGACGCTGTCGGACCGCGTGGTGGTGATGAACCAGGGCGAGGTGCAGCAGGTGGCCCCGCCGCGCGAGCTGTACGACGCGCCGGCGAACCTGTTCGTGGCGGGCTTCTTCGGCGCGCCACGCATCAACCTGGTGAGGCCCCGGACGCTGGGGTTGCCGGACGCGGACGTGGTGTTGGGGCTTCGTCCCGAGCACCTGGAAGTGGGGCAGGGCACGCCGCCACCGGAGGCGCTGGAGGGCCACGTGTACCTGGTGGAGTCCATGGGCGCGGAGAGCTGGGTGACGGTGGACGTGGCCGGGGAGCGCATGGTGGCGCGCGCCGCCGGGGACTTCCGTGTGCCCACGGGCGCTCCGGTGTGGCTGCGGTATGACGCGGCGAAGCTGCGGCGCTTCGACGCGAAGTCGGGCCGGGCCCTGTAGCGGGCCTCAGGCGTAGACCTGTTCTCCCTCCAGGCTCATGTCGAGCCGGCGGTTGAGTTGGTCCAGCCGCTCATATCGCTCGCGCAGCAGGTCGCGATGGGCGCGCGGGTCCGCATGGGCCATCTCTTCCAAGAGCGCGCGCAGCGCTGTGTCCAGCGCTTGCTTCACGTCGCGCGCCTCCACGGCGGACAGTTCCAGCAACATGGTGCACCTCCTGTCTGGAACGTTAGGCACGCACCTGCCCCTGTGGCCTCGATGCCTGCCCGGCGTACGCCAGGGCTGGCGGCCTGGCGCCTCGCGTTCTCCTGGCAGGACATGCGGCCCGGCGGCCCCTGCGTTCGCGCGGTGGTGGAGCGGCGGGCCGTCGTCGCGAGCGCTCCACCGTGTGCGCCGTTGCAGGTGCGTCCCGTCGTGCCCGCTCGCACTGTTGTCTGGGAGTCCCGGACGGGCCGGGCACCCGAGCGCGAGGAGGCCGGAATGATTCGGACAGACGACGTACACGAAGGCATGACCGTGCGGACGGCGACAGGCCGTGTCATCGGGCGCGTGACGGGCATCGGGGACACGCACTTCGAACTGGAGCAGGGGCTGGTGCCCATTCCCCGGCGCGACTACCTGGTGGAGTTCTCCGACGTGGACTTCATCCGTGGCCACGACGTCTACCTGGTCAACGCGGACCATCCGCTCCTCGCGCTGGAGGTGGATGACGACGGCGGCGCGCTCCCGCCTCGCCATTCCGAGGGACTGGAGCGCGAGCCCGTGAATGTCGACGTGGAGTCTTGAGCCGCGAGAAAACGAGTGACGCAAGGCGTTGCACGTTCGCTCCGGCCCGCTCTGGACAGGTGGCCGGACAGGCCCCGAGTGCCGGGTAAGCGTCGGGAATCACTCAGGTTGGACCGCCCTGGAATGTCAGACGGTCAGTCTAGACATGACTGCTTCGACGGGCATTCCAGGTGGGCTCATGCAACGGTTTTCGGCATCATGTGTCACGGTCATCCTCTTCGCTGTCTCGTTCGCTTGCAGCGCGGGTCCGCGCGCGGAGGACGGGGGGAACGGGGCGGCGGAGCAGGGCCTGTTCTTGTCCACACCCCGCAAGCTCCTGCCCTTCGTGGTGATGGAGAGCGGGCGTGTGCTGGCCTCGGGTGGGCATGACGGGAGCCGGACGCTGGGCAGCTGCGAGGTGTTCGAGCCGGAGACGGGCCGGTGGCGTGAGACGGGGGCGATGCACACGCGCCGGCGCAACCACGCCGCGGTGCGACTGACGGACGGCCGGGTGCTGGTGATGGGCGGCTCCAACGGCATGGCGATGGGCGCGCTTGCGGACGCGGAGGTGTATGCGCCGGACACCGGGACGTGGACGGAGGTTCGCCCCATGGGCGTGGCACGCAATGACCCGGCCGCGGTGCTGCTGGCGGATGGGCGCGTGCTGGTGGCGGGTGGGACGGATGTGGACCAGCGGCCGTTGCGCTCGGCGGAGTTGTTCGACCCTGCGACGGGGATGTGGAGCACCGCGTCGCCTCCGGGCTTCTCACGGGGTGGGGCCCAGACGGCGGTGGTGCTGGCCAACGGCAAGGCCCTGTTCGTGAGTGGCCTGCAGGCGGAGCTGTATGACCCGGTGACGGGACTCTGGGAGAAGGCGGGACTCACCGGTGGGGCGGCGGGCACGCACCGGCTGGCGCACTCGGTGACGTTGCTGCCGGATGGGCGCGTGTTGGTGGTGGGTGGAACCACGGCACGCGCGGCGGCCACGGCGGAGGTGTACTCGCCGGAGACGGGTGTGTGGACGCTGGTGGGCGCGCCCAAGGTGCCTCGTGAGCATCATGCGACGGTGGTGCTGCCGGATGGCGCGGTGCTGATGATGGGCGGCGAGCACTACACGACGGGGGCGCTCGCGTCGGTGGAGCGCTTCGATTTGAAGACGGAGACGTGGTCTTCCGCGCCCGCGCTGGACGAGCCGCGCGAGAAGCTGGGCGCCCTGGCGCTGGGAGATGGCGCGGTGCTGGTGATGGGCGGTGGCAACGAGGCGGCGGGCATGCTGTCCGAGAGCGAGCGCTATGTCCCGGATGTCTGTGCCGTGGCGCCGTGTGCTGCGCGAGAGCTGGGGGGCGCCGAGGCCGTGATGGAACTCTCCGTGGCCGGGCAGGTCGAGTGACGCGCGTCTCGCTGTGTGTGGGTGAGCACGGCGAGGCTCGAGGTCGCCGGGGGCAAGCGGGCAGACCGGCGTTGAGGGTGACTCCAGCGCTAGCTCCGGGTGAGATGGGGGCATGAACCCGTGGAAGGCGTCGCTGGTGGTGTGCGTGTGGCTCGTGGCGTGTGGTGGCTCGGAGGCACCGCAACTCTCCTACGCTGGCTGGTCGGAGCGCGTGGCGGCATCCGCGTGCGCGTATGAGGAACAGTGCGGAACCCTGACGGTGTCACGCGAGCAGTGCGAGGCGGACCGCGTCGCGGCCTACGCGGCGGTAGAGCCGGACCTGTCGCGAACCGAAAGTGGCGCGAAGGCTGGCTGCGTGCAGTGCATGCGTGCGCGCATCGATGAACTCGACGCGGTCACTGGGAGCGGCTGCCAGCAATCCATCGACGAAGCTCGCCTGCTCGCTGTGTGCGGCGTGGATGGCGCGGCCTGTGCGGGCGTGCCCTGACTCCGGCGATTTCACGGCTGCTCCCTGCGTTCCGGAGTCGCGGGCCTCTCGGGGCGTGAACCGCTGACGGCGTGCGGACTCCGCGCGCGCCGCGCGCTGGTGCGTGACAGACTGCGCGGCCATGCGCACTCGGACCCTGTTGCTTGCCCCGTTGCTGCTCTCCACTTCCTGCGCCACCGTCTCTCCGAAGGCACAGGCACCGGACGCCACCACCGCCGAGGCGAAGTCCCCGGCCCCCGAGCGTCCCTTTGGCACCCTGCGTGAGCAGGCGAAGCGCCAGCAGGCATGGCTGGCCGAGCGCATGGAGAAGGCCCTGCCCCAGCTCATGCGCCAGTACGGCGTGGACATGTGGGTCATCCCCATGCGCGAGTACAACGAGGACCCTGTCTTCAAGGCGCTCGTCTCGCCAACGACGTTCGCCGCGCGCCGCCGGACCATCTACGTCTTCTTCGACCGAGGTCCGGAGCAAGGCGTGGAGCGGCTCGCGCTGGGAGGTGGCTCGCAGGGAGGCATCTACACGCCCCGCCGCGCGCAGCACCAGGTGGATGGCGGCGGTGTGAGTCGGCAGGCGGAGCTGTGGGGCCCCGAGCAGTGGCAGGTGCTCAAGCAGGTGGTGGAGGAGCGCCAGCCGAAGCGCATCGCCCTCAACGTGTCGCGCACCTTCGCCTTCGCGGACGGCCTCACCCATGGCGAATACGAGGGCATGGCGGAGGCGCTCGGCCCGGACTGGGTGAAGCGCTTCACCTCCGTGGATGGGCTGGCGGTGGACCTCCTCGCCTGGCGCAGCGCGGATGAGGCCCGCTTCTACGAGGAGCAGACGAAGCTCGCGTGGAACATCATCGAGACGGCCTTCTCCAACCAGGTCATCACCCCGGGCGTCACCACCACCCGTGACGTGGAGTGGTGGATGCGCCAGCGCCTGGCGGACCTGGGCCTGGAGACGTGGTTCCAGCCCTCGGTGGACATCCAGCGGCAAGGCGTCACCGAGCAGGAGCTGGGCGACAACCCCATCATCCAGCGCGGAGACGTGCTGCACTGCGACTACGGCGTCACCGCACTGGGCCTCAACACGGACACCCAGCACATGGGCTACGTGCTGCGCGAGGGCGAGACGGACGTCCCCGCAGGGCTGAAGGCCGCGCTGAAGACGTCCAACCGGTTGCAGGACATCGTCTTCGAGGAGCTGCGTCCCGGCCGCACGGGCAACGAAATCCTCCGCGCCTCCCGCGAGCGGATGCGCGCCGAGGGCATCGACGGCACCGTGTACTCGCATCCCATTGGTCTCCACGGTCACGGCGCCGGCCCCATGGTGGGCCTGTGGGACCGCCAGGAGGGCGTGCCCGGCAATGGAGACCACAAGGTGATTGCGAACCAGTGGTACTCCATCGAGCTGCAGGCCACGTCCGCGGTGCCGGAGTGGAACGGCCAGCGGGTGCGCTCGGCGCAGGAAGAGGACATCACCATCGACGCCGAGGGCCGCGTGCACTGGGGCTGGAAGCGCCAGACGGACTTCCACCTGGTGCGCTGAGCACGGCGCAGGGATGCAGGGTGAGCGGCCTCACTCCGAGGTCGCTCGCGGAAAACCCTACTGGGGCCGCACGACGGTGAAGCCCGACAAGACCCAGGGGAACGCGTTTCCGTCGAGGAGGAACGTCGACAACGTCTCCCCGGAAATGAGTTGCTTGGGCTCCCAAGCTCCGGCGCGGCGCCTGCGGTAATAAGTCTTGTTGTCCGGGGAAAACGGATACTCGGTCCAGGCCAACCAAGGCTCGTTGTCGCGGTCCACGACGAGCCTGAGCGATGCATGCGTGCTGGTCTGGTTCAGGACTTCGATTGATTCGGGCGTGGACCAGTTGGATGACCAGGAGCGCAGCGCCGCGGATGAGAATCGGATGGTGCTGACATTGGTCGTGGGGTTGATCTCGCTCCATGCGAGGGCGGCGCGGTTGTTGGGCTGAAACGCAAGCTCCACTCGATCCACGGATGTGTCCGCCGGGATGGGGATGGACGAGCCCACGGGAAACCATCTTCCGTTCTCGAACATGCTGACGTGAAGGTGGAGGGAGCCGGTATCAGCGGAGGTCTCCAGCCAGCTCACGAAGACCACGCTGTCGGCGGCGATGGCTGCCCGCCACGAAGGGGTGCGAGGCGCAGGGTTGGCACTGAGCGGCTCTCCCAGGGCGATCCATTTCGTGCCGTTCCACTCGATGACGCGCACTTCGGTTTCGTTCAGCTCAGGCATCTGTTCCAACGCGATGACGGGACGTCCCCTCCAGTTCAATGCCAGCTTGACCTGGGTGTACTCGGATTGTGTGTCGTAGGGCGCCCCTAGGCGTCGCCAGGCTGTTCCGTCGTAGCTCACCACGTGAATCTGGTCGAACCCGGTTTCTTCAACCTCTTCGCGCCAAGTGGCGACGAGGGTCTCCCTCGTCGCGGCAATCTGGAGGTCCAGGGCGCGCCGGGAGCGTGCATCCTCCGCCCGGAGTGGAGGGAGCTGCTGCCATGCATGACCATCCCACTGCGCGACGGCCGGTTCCTCCGTCTCCAATGCGCTGTCGGTGAAGCCGACGACGGGCATTGTTCCGCTAACGCCGCTTCCCAGCACGAGCGACATGGGGAGGACGGAGGAGTTCGTCGGGTCCAGGGGCTCCGTGGCGCGGGCGAAAGGCCAGTAGGTGGCGTTGTGGGTGAGGGAAAAGGCCGTCAGGCGCGGGTCGAGCAGGTTGCCGGCCCGGTCGGTCAGCGTTCGCTGGAGCAACACCGCATGGAGCGTGGTGGGAGGGCGGATCGGCGATGTCGGCATCAACTCGAGGACCGTTCCGTCCTCACTGAGGACCGCTCGATGGGCGACGGAGAACCCGTCCGGGTCGCGCAGTTGGGTGGGCGTGGACTGGAGTGAGCCCGGCAGCAGCGGCTCGGAGAAGACGAACGCCAGCGGCGACGTCATCGCCGGGTGGCTGAGGCTCGGGCGCCGGGAGGTGATGGTGGGAGGCGTGCGGTCCACCTCTACGGAGGCGCTCTCCGCCTCGAAGTTCCGGTCTTCACCCACGGCTCGGGCCACGAACGAGAAGCGGCCCTCGGCATGCGTGGCGCAGTCGATGACGTGTTGGTACGGCGCCTCCAGCGTCATGGGCTCCTGCGCGTTCGTGAGGAGCTCCACGCGCTCCGGCGTGCCACCTTCCACGGAGACGAAGAGCGTCCACTGTCCTTCCCGGCAGTACTCGGGACCTTCGGTCCGCACGGTGACGTGCAGCTCGGGAGGGGGTTCCTCTTTGCCGGGAGGAGGCGGCGGGACAGGCTCTGATTTCAGGTTGTCACAAGCGGTGGTTCCCAGTGCCACATAGAGCAACGGGAGCGCCCAGCGGGCACGGGTGCGGCGGGGAGTCATGAGGAGCCTCTCGGATGGCGTTTCGCGTGTCGTGCCTTGGACACGCGAACCCGCGAAGTTGGGACTCAGCGCGCGAAGCTGATTCCCAGACTGCCCCCGAGCGACAGCGCGGACGCGGTGCCCGCCTCCTCACGGACCCAGGTATGTCCCGCGTTCACGAGCAGCGACACTCCGAAGGGCCCGTGCACGGGCAGCCATGCGCCGCCCACCGCGCCCACCATGGGTTGCAGGGCGAGCGCCTTCTCTCCATTGCTGGGCTGCCATTGCTGGGACAGGGTGGCGCCCACCTCCACCGCGCCGTGGAGCCTCAGGCTCCGCCAGACGCGTGCGTCATGGCCCACGCCCAGCCGCAGCGTGTGGTCATTCTGTCGGAGGTTCCCGGAAGGATGCCGTCCATGCCGCACGTCCACGCCTGCGGTCATGACGTTCGCCCAGGCCGCCGCCCACGTGTACTGGAGCGCGGCGGTGCCACCCATCATCGCTCCGAAGGACGGCACGAGCGGCCTGCCGACGCTGGGCCCCACGTGTATCCGCAACGTTGACGCCTGCTCGCCCTTGAGCGAGTTGACCTCCAGCCGCTGGGGGCGGAGCTGGGCCCGCGTGAGCTGCGCGCGCCCGGCGTCGGGCACCTGCACGCGTGCCGTCATCGCGGTGTGCTCGCCGCGAGTGGTGACGATGTATCCACCCGCGGGAAGGGCGAGCGTGGCCGTGCCCGCGCCCTTGCGCAGGTTGCCCAGGAAGGGTTCTCCCGCCAGCGTGAACACGGTCCAGTCCCCGGGCTCGTCGATGGCGAGCGTCAGCAGCGACGTGGCCTGTGCGGGAGAGGAGAGGACGAGGTCCCCCTTCCCCTCGAGGTCGAAGTGGAAGCTGGGATGCTGCGCGCCCGCGCGGGACATCAGCGAGGACTCCACCGTTCGCGCGTAGGAATAGGTGTAGGCCTCCGCGAGCGTGACGCGGCCATCCCCGGACACGTCCGCCGCCCCGCGCAGCGCGGCGACCAGGTGGTGCGTGAAGACGGAGCCCCCGAGCGCGTCCGACTCCTGCGCGGCTTCATCCGCGGCGGAGGCGGTGATGATGACCCGTCCCGCCAACTCCGGCCGCTCCACGCTCACCAGGACGCCGGGAATGGGCTTCAGCCCCTTGAGCCGCACCGCCTCGCCTGACTGGCACGAGTCCACCACCAGCAGCGCGACGCTCACTGGCGCGCGCTCGATGAACCGCACCAGCTCATGCAGGGGCAGGTTTGTGCCGGACAGGTGCAGCTCGCCCGCGTCCGCATGGCTGGAGACGTAGACGAAGAGCTGGTCTCCCTTCCGCGCCTGCGCCTGGAGGTGGCGCTCGAAGCGGGACACCGCCTGTCGCACCGTGTCCGCGTCATTTCCCAGGACGAGCACGGCATCCTCGCGCTGCACGCCGCCCACTTCGTACAGCACGTCCATCAGGGTGCGCGCGTCACGCTCCGCGTAACGCAGCACCGCGTCCGCGCTGGAGCCCCGGTTGTTGCCCACCGCCAGGGCGAACCGGCGCGGGCTGCCGTCCGCGACCGCTGCCGCCGGCTGCGCGGCCACCATCGTCGCCAGGAGCAGGGCGAGCGTCATGGACGGGCCTCGACCTGGAGCGCCACGGCCGCGTGCGCCACGCCCGGTGGGACGCCGGCGAGCGACAGACACGCGGCCGACATCGGCGCGGCGCGGCACTCCGGCTTCAGCGTGCTCAACCAATCCCGGACGGTGTCGAGCCGCAGCGGCGTCTCCGAGTAGAGCGCGTGCACCACGAAGTCTCCTTGGGTGACCTGGAACAGTGGGGCGGGCTGCGCGGCGGCCAGCTCGCCGCTCTGGCGTCCTTCGGGGGGCCACAGTGCCTCCACCTGTTTCCCGCTGTCCATGGCGACGACCAGCGCGTAGCGGTGCCCGCCACTCCTCAGCCGGAGCGCCACCTCGTCTCCTTCCTGGAGCAGGGGATTGATTTCGCCGTCTTTCAGCCGGAGCAGCTCCACCTGGGGAGGCCCCTTGACCCGCATGCCCAGGAGCGGCTCCAGCGTCCCCGGACGGACGAAGGGGGCCTCGGTAGCGGTCCCCGGGTCCACCGCCCGTGCTCCGCGGACCAGCACCACGGTGGCCAACGTGGCCAGGGCGGGGACGAGCAGCCACCGGGTGAGCCAGGGGAGGCCGGGCTTCCGTGGCGGGGCCGCCCGCTCCGACAGGACGCGAGCCCGGACGCGGGCGAAGTGGGGCCCGGCACGGACCTTCTCTGCGTGCGATTCCAGCAGCGCCAGCCGCTCACGGCAGGCGGCACAGGACTCCAGGTGTGGCGGTCTCATCCCGCCAGCGACCACCTCGTCCAAGACGAGGTCCGACAGGTGTTCACTCATCCGGCACCTCTTCGAATCCCCTCGGGCTCCCCCAGCGCGCGGGCCAGAGCGCTGATGCGCTGGACGTCGCGGACAATGGTCTTCCTCGAGAGCCCCAGGACCTGGGCAATCTCCTCCTGGGACATCCCGTCCAGGTAGTGCAGCGTCGCCACCGTGAGGGCGCGCTCGTCCAGCTCGCGCGCCAGCTTCATCAGGAAGTCCCGGCACTCGGTGGCGGCGAGCGCATCGACGGCGCCCTCGTGGCCGGCACCCTCCGGAGCGACGTCCCGCAGGGCCCGGGCGCGGAGCATGTTGAGGCTGACGTTGGTCGTCACCCGGTAGATGAACGTCATCGGCCGGGCCTCCCGCCGGAAGTCAGCGGCGGATTGGAGGACGCGGATGCAGGACTCCTGCACCGCGTCCCAGGCGTCTGCCTCGCGTTGAAGCAAGGCGAAGGCCCTCCGGTACATGCCAGGGGCATACCGGTCGTACAGGTCCTGGAGTTCCTGAGCGCTCAACCCTGGCGGCATCTTCGCCACCTTGGACACGGGGGCCGGGACAACTGGGACATTCCCCGTGCGAAAAGGTGCCGGGGCCTCAGGGGCCACCCCGCCTGCATCAGGGGGGCGTCGCCCCCGTCATGGACTGGAGCAGCGTCACCAGCGCGCGCTTCTCCTCGTTCGTCAGCTCCAGCGGAACGATGGTCACCGTCTTCTGACCCACGAAGCTGCCGGCCGCATCGCCGCCCTCGTTGTAGAAGTCGACGACCTCCTCCAGCGTGGCCTGGGCGCCGGTGTGCATGTACGGCGCTGTCAGGGCCACGTTGCGCAGCGAAGGCGTGCGGAACGCGCCTTCCAGCGTCGCCGGGTCCGCCTGGGTACGCAGCGTCTGGAGCCGCGCCGCGATGGTGCCGGTGGGTGCGTCGCTGTAGCGGCTGGCGGCGTTGAACTCCCAGTCCAGCAGCGGCGTCAGCGCGCTCCACTGCCCGCTCGCGCCCGGGCTGCTGTCCTGCACGCCGATGTTGTGGAACAGGTCGTCGGTGAGCGCCGGCCCCTTGTGGCAGACGATGCACTGGCCCTTGCGCAGGAACGTCTTCAGCCCCAGGTACGCCGGGTCCGCCTCCGCCTGGCCGGCCTCGGCCGCCGTGATGAAGCGCCGCACGTCCGTGTCGAAGGGCGCGTCGATGCGCACGAGCGTCCGCTGGTAGGCCGCCATCACCTTGCCCACGTTGGCCAGCAGCGCCGAGTCCGTCTCGTCCGCGGGCGCCTTGCCGAAGAGGGCCTGGTACTCCGTGGTGTACGACTCCACCGCGGTGAGCCGGGCGCGCACCACCTGGGCGTCCGCGTTCATCTCCACCGGGTTGAGCAGCGGCAGGATGGCCTGGCTCCACAGCCGGTCCGCCCGTCCGTCCCACATGAACCAGCGGCTGTAGGCCACATTCAGCAGGGTGGGCGGGTTGCGCTCGGACAGGTGCCCGTCGCAGCCCTTCGCCTTGGCGGTGGGCACCGTCAGGCCCTCGCCGCCATGGCAGCTCGCGCAGGACACCGTGCCGCAGCGTGACAGGCCGCCGTCGTGGAACAGCACGTCGCCCAGCGCCTCGGCGCGCGCGACCCCGTCCATCCGGTTGGTGCTGTCCTTCGGCGGCTGCCGCCCCAGGCTGTGGAGGCTGCGGAGCTGGTCCAGCTCGTCGAGGTTGGGGAACGGCTCTTCGGATTCACACGCCATGCCCGACCCGCCCAGGGCCAGGGCGAGCGTCACGGCGCGCAAGCGGAACGGATTCATCACCCAACTCGTCTTTCTGCGAAGGACCCGGGAAGCTTCGCGTCCCCTTCGACGCGAATCAATCCACAAGGGCCCCTTGCCCGCCGGACGAGTTCGTGCTGATGGCGTGACGCCGCTACGCCTGCCCCCTGGGGAGGGCGGGACGGGCGGCGTCACAGGCGTGCTTCAGAACTTCAGGCGCCGCAGCTCAGGGCGAAGTCGCGCGTGGCGGTGCCGTAGTCGCCCACCTTCACCGTGGAAGGCTCCGGGGTGATGGTCGGCGTGGCGCCCGTCTCGCACTTCAGGCCGCCGCCCGCCGCGAGCCCGACCTGGAGGTCGGTGTTGCTGGGCACGCCCGACACCGTGAAGGAGCAGCGGTTGCCGCGGCTCGGCTTCACCATCGTCCGGCCCAGCCCGTTGGTGGGCGCGTCCGGCGAGGCCACGATGACCTGGAGCTGCCCGCAAGCGTCATCGGCACGCAGCCCGCTCTCCGGCAGGCGGATGACGCCGGCGATGGTGGCGTTGCCCTCACGGCCACCGCCACCGCCCGTGGTGGCGCAACCGGATGCGGCAAGGACCAGGGCGGCTACGGCAATGCGATACATGAAATCCTCAATTCTTGATGGTTGAGATGGCGGCAAGGTCGCCGTGCAAGCGGTCTACGATGCGCGCTCAAGACAATTGCGATGGGAATTCATTCCAGCCACCCCTCGCATTCTTCCCGGGGCCGGGATTTGAACAATTCCCCAGGACTTCCGGGTGGTTTTGAACGCCAGGTGTTTCCGGCGGAGCACGCCGCGTGACGCTCCATCAGATGGAATCATCGGTCGAATCAAACACAAACGCTTGACGCGTTTGGCTGTCACCTCGGTCCCAAAGACGGACACGCAAGTCCCGAATCCGGGCATGTCTGGTCTTGGCGCGCGGAGGTTCTTCCCACGTGACGGGCGGCCCAGCCTTCGCCGCGCGGTCTGCTGTCAGCGCTCCTTCGCACCCCCACGGTGAAGGGCAGGGAGAGGAGACGACACCATGTCGATACAAAAGCAGGAGCGCACGCCTTCGTGGACGGGACTGGGCGTGGGGACGGACCGCAAATCGTTTCTGGACGCAATATCCTCCCAGATTCCGGACTACGAGGCGGACAAGGCCGCCGAGGCGGTGTTCTGTGCGTTGTCGGAGCGCCTGTCCGGTTCGTGGGTGGCGCACCTGCGCGAGCAGCTCTCGTCGGACGTGCGCGAGCTGTTGCACGGGTGTCACAGGCACCGCGGCGAGGCGCCCGCGAAGCTGGACCGTGACGACTTCTACTTGATGGTAGCGAACCACCTGAACGCGGAACCGGAGAATGTGCGGCTGGTGCTCCACGGCGTGTTCTCCGCGCTCCACGCCCAAATCACCGAAGGGGAGGCGAAGAAGTTGGAGCAGCAGCTCCCCGCCTGGCTCCAGGGGACGTGGGCCGCCGCGCGGATGCATGTCGACCGGCCTTACTGAGGCCGTGCAAGGGGCGGGGCACCCGGGGGAGAAGGCCCCGGACGCTTCCGCCGCCGCCGTCAGTAGGTTCCGCCCAGCGAGAGCATCGCCGAGTAGCGGCCGTCCAGCGCGCCGGGAGCCCGGCCGCCCGGGGCGAAGTCCTGGTCGAACAGGAAGTTGTAGTTCACCCGGGCGTCGGCGGTGATGAGGTTGCCCATCTGGTAGCGCAGGCCCGCGCCGGCGGGCACGTAGCCGCTGGTGTCATCGGAGAAGCCGCGGATGGCGCCCCGGGCGTCGTTGCGGACGTTGTAGCGGTCCAGGCCGATGCCCGTCAGGACGTAGGGCTGGAGCCGGGTGTCGGTGAAGCTGCCCACGATGACGGCCTGGCCGGCGTTGCGGACGATGTCCGGTCCGCCCTCGCCGTCGTCGAGCAGCCCCATGCGGCTGTCGATGTCGCTCAGGCCGCCGCTGTAGCCCAGCTCGACGGCAAAGAAGGCGTGCGGCCGGTAGCCCAGCGCGGCGCCATAGGAGAAGCCCGGCGTGACCTCCGGGGCGAGCTGACCGGTGTAGCCCTCCAGGCCGCCGCCCAACTGGGCATAGATGCCGGTGTCGGCCCGCTTCCGCCCCCTGTCGTTGAACTCCACCGCCTCCGCGGACCGCATGCGCGGCTCCGCGATGGGGCGGTCCTCCGCCTGGGCCAGCGCGGCGCCGCTCCAGAGCGCCGCCGCGCACAGCGCGCCACGTACGAATGCCTTCATGACGGACTCCTTGGTTCGCGTCCGAAAGGCAACGTGGTCCGCGCGGAAGGGCCTGGCAATCAGGCCCACGCGGGCCGTGGGGCACCTGGTGCGGCTGTCCTTCCTACCCCTCAGGGCAGCTGGGTGAGGACCTCCAGCGCGCCGCGGGCCTGCACCAGCCCATGGCCAAAGTCCTCGTCATGGCCGGAAGGCCCCAGGTCCTTCGCCGAGGACAACAGGGCGTGTTTGACCTGGTCCGGCGTGGCGGAGGGACGGGCGCTGAAGAGCAGCGCGGCCACGCCGCTCACGTAGGGCGCGGCCATGGAGGTGCCGGACATATAGGCGTAGTCCGCCGGGCTCATGCTGATGCGGGCCAGCTCTCCCAGCATCCGGTGCAGCACGGTGCCACCCGCCTGGGTGATGGTGACGGCGGGCACCCACTGCCCTCGCCGAGGCATGGCGAGGATGTCCACGCCGCCCTCCCAGCTCGAGTTGCCGAAGATGACGGCGCGCGCGCCCTGCTTCATCACGTTGACCATGGCCATGTCGGTGGGCACCTCGCCGTGCCGCACGTACGCGACGAAGCCGCTGCACGTGCTGCCCTTGCACGAATCCAGCGTCGCGCCGCCCCCGCAATCCACCAGCTTGCCCCACTTGTTCTCGATGGGGGCATACAGCAGTGAGCGCGACAGCGGCCGGGTATCCCGCACGTCCACCGTGGAGAACGCGCCCTGTCCGCGCGGGAAGGTGGACAGCACGTCCACGCCCGGGGCCACCAGCGCCAGCTGGCTTCCGCCGGAGGAGAAGGCGGCCCGCTGGTCCAGGGAGTCCACCGCGCCCACCGCCAGCACGTGCGGGTCCGACGCGGGGTAGTCCACCCGCTGGGCGTTGCTGTTACCCGACGCGGCCACCACCAGGATGCCCTGCGCGTGGGCCGCCGCGAAGACCTCGAACGTCGTCTTGGTGGGCACGCCGCCGCCCAGCGACAGGGAGATGACCTTGGCGCCCTGCTCCGCGCAGTACTCCACCGCCGCCAGGACGAAGCTCATGTGCGTGCGGCCGTGGATGTCCAGCACCCGGGTGATGATCAGCTCCACGCCCGGTGCCACGCCCATCACCCCGGTGTCCGAAAGCTGGGGCGAGCCGCGCCCGCCGTTGCCTGGCCGCGCCGCGATGATGCCCGCCACGTGCGTGCCGTGGCCGGTGCCCCAGCCGTGGCCGCTGCTGAAGTCGGACGGGTCGTCATCGTCCTCCAGCAGGTCGCGGCCGGCGACCACCGCGTCGCGCAGCTCCGGGTGCTCCAAATCCAAGCCGCTGTCGATGACACACAGCCGCACGCCCGCGCCCGTGGGCCGGTCCGGGTCCGGCAGTCCGTCCCCATCCACGTCCCACACCTCGTGCGCCTGGACCTTGCGCAGCCCGGGGGTGAACTCGCGCGACGTGGCGCCCCGCGCCACCGAGGCCAGGACGGGATGAATCGGCGCGGTGGCGGGGGCCAGGGCGCGCCACTCCTGGTCCTGCTCGATGCTCTCCACTGTCGGGTCTTCGGCCAGGAGCGCGCGCTGCTCCTGGAGCGACATGCGCGCCGCCACCGCGGGCGTGGAGCGGAAGGTGGCTGTCACCTGTCCACCCACTTGATGCACGCGGGCGGTGGCCATCACCCCCTGATTCCGATAACGGATGATGACCCGCTGCCGGCCGTCGTCATCCGTCAGGGGGGCCCGGACGTGCCGTGTCTCCACGGGTTCGGACAGGGAGCCCGCGATGATGTTCGGGCAGACCTGGCTCTGGGCTCCCTTGTCTGAGGAGTCGTCCGGCCCACATGCCGCGAGTGCCAACAGCCCCATGAGTCCCCACCGCTTCATGAGCCGCTCCTTCTCGAACGGCACCCGGCGGAGACACCGGGCGCGCATTCCCCAGGGAGCGCATTTCGCGAAAGCGTGGCAACGGACTGGGGGGCGCCCCCCTGCCTGAGGTGCGGCGGTTCACACCGCATGTGTTGAGCGGCGGATGGGGACCCCACATCAGGGTTGCCTTCACGCGCGCACCCGGCATTCGCCGCGCTCCTGAACACCCACCCCGCCCGACGGGTACGCGGCGGGCGCACTGTCGGAGGGCGAGTTTCCGTCCAAGGCCCTGGCGGTGTCAGAGGGAAGGAAGTTGCCCGCTTCTTGATTCCGTCCGCTTTCGGGTGCTTCGCTGCCGCCAGACGCCATGAGTACCGTCCCTACAGAGTCCTCCCGCTTCCTCGGGCGCTATGAGCTCGTCCACCCCCTGGGCCAGGGGGGCATGGGGGAGGTGTACCTGGCGAAAATCAGCGGCGCGGCTGGCTTCGAGAAGCCGTGCATCGTGAAGACGATTCTGCCGGCGCTGCTGAAGGACCGTCAGTTCCTGGACCGGTTCCACCACGAGGCCAAGGTGCTGGTGCACCTGGTGCACTCGTCCATTGCCCAGGTCTACGACATGGGGGAGGCGGACGGCACGTACTTCATGGCGTTGGAGTACGTGGCCGGCGTGGACCTGGCCTACCTGTTGGAGCAGGCGCGCTCGCAGGGCGTGGCGGTGCCGGTGCCGGTGGCGTTGTTCCTCGGCCAGCGCATCGCGGAGGGCCTGGGCTACGCGCACCGCAAGACGGGGCCGGACGGCTCGCCGCTGGGCATCGTCCACCGCGACGTGTCCCCGCACAACGTCATGGTGTCCTACGAGGGCGAGGTGAAGGTCATCGACTTCGGCCTCGCCAAGTCCGCGGCGCGCAGCAAGTACACGCTGCCGTCCACGGTGATGGGGAAGCTGGGGTACATGTCCCCCGAGCAGGTGCGCGCCGAGCCCCTGGACCACCGCAGCGACATCTATTCGTGTGGCGTCGTGGTGTGGGAGATGCTGGCCGGCCGCTCGCTCATCCCCCACGGGACGGTGGGCGAGATGATGGCGGCCATGTCGCAGCCGGTGGTGCCGTCGCTGAGCGAGCTGCGGCCGGACGTGGACGCCGCGCTGGACGCCGTCGTGCGCCGCGCGCTGGCGACCCGCCCGGACGACCGCTACATGCGTTCGGACGAGCTGGCGCGCGCGCTCAACACGGAGTTGGTGCGCTCGGGGACCGCGATGGGCGCCGAGGAGGTGGGCCACTTCGTGCGCGCGCTGTGCCCGGAGGCGTTCGACGCCCAGCGCAAGCTCATCTCCAAGGTGTCTTCGTCCTCCAACCACCGCCGCACGCCCGCGCCGGATTATGGCACCGGGCCGCAGCCGGCCGTGGGCTTCGAGCCCACGCTGATGCGCGGCCCGGCGGCGCAGCCCGGGTTCGGCTCGGGAGGCGTGGCCCGTCCCGGCGCCATCTATGCGGACGGCGATGACCTGGGCACCGGGAGCACCACGGTGCGGCCGCCTTCCGACGTCGTGGTGGCTCCGGGTGGCGAGCCCGCCGCGTCCCAGTCCGTCGTCGCGCCCACCGTCGTGTCCGCGCCGGCGCTGGAGGAACGGGCGGGCCGGAAGCGGCCGGTGGGGCTCTATGCCGCCATCGCCGTGTTGCTGGTGATTGCCACCTCCGCCGTCACCGCGCTCGTCGTCCAGTCGTCGGGCGTGGCACCGGTGGCCCCCGGGACCGTGGCCGGTGCTGCAGGGCAGGTCGCGTCGCCCCCGGCTTCGGACGAGGGGGGGGAGCCGCCCGTCGCCGCCGCGCGGCAGGGGGCGAGCACGGAAGCCGCGCCCTCGTCCGACGCGGGCACGGGCGCTGACGCCGGTGCGGTGGTGGTGGTCGCGAGCGGGCCGGGTGCCGCAGAGGTGGCGTCCGCGCCGTCCTCGGTGCGCGCCGAGGAGGACAAGGCGGAGCCCGAGCGGGCTCGGACGCCCCGCCCCGCGTCGGTGAAGACGTCCGCGAAGAAGCCTGCGGTCCCCGCCGAGCCCGCCGTCGTCTATGCCACGCCGGCGAAGGTGCTCCCGATTCAGAGCGCGAACGGGCGCTACTATGTCGACCGGAGCATCATCGGGCGGGGCTTCCTCCCGGGTGTGGAGATGGACGTGCTGGGGCCGTTGAAGAACGGCAAGCGCGAGGTGCTGGGGCGGGCCCGGGTGGTGCGGCCGGGACGCGGCGTCGTGATGCGAGCCACGCGTGCGTTCATCGAACTGGATGACCGTGCCCTGGCGGCTTCGGAGGACCTCTTCGTGGCGGCGCCTGGACGGGATGACGCCCCCGCCGACGCGTCGGCGACCGAGGAGTCCCAGGCGCAGGCCGCCGAGCCCGACACGGGCGAGGTGGAGGCCGTCGTGGCCGCGGCCCCCGCGAAGCGCACGCTGCGCGGCCACGCGAGCGAGCAGGGCGGGGTGGGCGGCTTCCTGGACCCGGGTGTGGAGGTCCAGAACCACGAGTCCATCGACTGGACGGACTGCTACGTGGTGAAGGACATCCGCAAAGCGGCGTGGCTGGGCGTCGTGAAGGCCGGGGAGCGGAAGACGGCCAGCCGTTTCCGCCACAACCCGAACTTCGACGTGGGCTCCGGCTACCTGGGCGTCATCTGCAAGGAAGGCGAGCTGCGGGTGAAGGCGCGCTGAGTCGCTCCGCGCCGTGACGGACGCGGAAGGCTCACGGCCCCAGCCGCGCGCCGGCGACGGGGCAGTCGGCGACGAGCGCCTTCACCTCGGCGTCCCCACTCCGGGCGTTGCGCACCGCGCGGTCCAGGGACGTGCGGCACTGCCACGTCACCTCGCGCGTGCCGTGGCAGCAGTGCCAGCCCGTCAGCGTGCGGCCCAGGTACTGGAGCATCTCCGCCTTGGTGGGGGTGACGAGCAGCCACACCGCGCCCGCCAGCACCGCCAGCCAGGGCAGCTGGAGCGCCACGCCCTTGAGGCGAGGGCCCGCGCCGGGAACGACGGGCTCCGCGTGGAGCCCGAGCAGCGTGTCCAGGGGACGGCGCAACAGCACCCCGTTCAGCAGCAGGTCCAGCGGCGTGGTGAAGGCGCGGGCCAGGCCGCGGAGCAACCCGGGCGTGTGCTCCGCGTGCACCAGCTTCACCCCGGCCACCTGTCGCCAGAAGGTCCGGCCCGTCAACCCGCCCACGGCGGACGCGGTGAGCCACGCCAGGGCCATGGCCAGGGGCATCGATAGTGGGGTGCGGTCCTGCTCCAGCGCGCGTAACGCGCCCCAGCCCACGAGGACGGACGTCCCCAGGTCCAGCACATCCGCCACCCACAGGTGCCACTGGTACCGCGCCTGCGTGGTCACCTGGTCCGTCGCAAACAACGACCCGTTGCTCATCCACCCTCTTTTCGGCGCACGGAGCATAGACCGGACGGGAGGACGTGCGCCTCATGGCTCCGCTGGGTTCGACCGGGGGACACCCGGGGTGTCGCATTCCCGCAGTGGCGCGGTGGGGGCGTGGCTCGCATCTTCACCCCTGCGCGACGCGTCGGAGGCCTCCGCCACCACCGGGGCCTCCTCGCCGGGCGCGCAATGGCCAAGGCCATGGCGGAGCCGGGGGTGCGGTTCCCGGCTCCACAGGTGGTGGCGGACGC
>NZ_VHLC01000078.1:0-43287 GCF_006547355.1 Myxococcus sp. AB036A
CCCGGAGCCCCCTCCCCCGTCCTCGGGCGGCGCCCTCGCGGAGCCCTCCCAACGTCGCTTCCACTGGCTGCCCCCCGTGGGGACGTGGAAGTACCACCTGCTGCTGAGCGCCGTGGCCCTGTTCATCCTGGGGCCCCTGGGCGGCATCGCCGCGTCGTACATGAACTTCAGCGTGGGCTTCTTCGTCGGCGGCCAGGTGCTGGCCGGCATCCTCGGCAGCGCCGTCACCTACGGGTACGGCGCGGAGGGCAAGCACGGCGCCAACTACATGCAGACGATGGCCGCGTCAGTGGCCTCGCTGTGCGCCATGTCCGTGCTCATCCAGTCCATGGTGTGGCTGGGCATGGAGATGCCCGCGGCCTGGCAGCTCATGCTCTTCGTCGGCTGCGTGGGCATGTTCGCCGTGGGCGTGGGCATGCTCTACACGCCCCTGCTCGTGGACAAGCTCCAGCTCGACTATCCGTCCGGGCTGGCGGTGGCCAACATCCTGCGCGCCCTCACGGACAAGCGCCTGCTCAAGGCGTCCATCTCCAAGCTGGGCGGCGGCACCCTGCTGGGCGCCCTGGCGGCGTGGATGACGGAGAAGGTGGCCTTCGTCGCCTCCATCGGCACCAGCGCGGCGACGCTGGGCGCGGGCATGATTGTCGGCAGCCGCATCACCGTCCCCGCCATCGTGATGGCCGTCATCGGCGCGGTGCTGGTGCCCACCCTCCGAGAGATAGGCTGGCTCGGCCCTCAGGACCCGTTCCGTAAAATCGGCTTCGTCATCGGCCTGGGGATGATTTGCGGCGCGGCCGTGGTGGACCTGTCGCTGCTGGCGGTCCAGGCGGCGAAGCGCATCCGCGAACGGGCCTCGGCGAAAGACGAAGAGGCGGAGGAGTCCTGGAAGAAGGTCAACATCCCCCGGCTGCTGGCCTGGGTGGTTGTCTGGGGCGGCGCGACGCTGGTGGTGGGCACGCAGGTGCTGAATCAGCCCGTCGGCTGGCTCCTCTTCGGCATGCTGCTCGCCCTGCTGTTCGTGCTCATCAACGGCATCTCGTTTGGAATCACCGACCAGAACCCCATCTCCAGCGCCTTCGTCATCTCCGTGCTGATGATGTCCATGATGGGCCTGCGCGTTCCGCTGGTGGGCATGATGGCCGCCACCATCCTGCTCATCTCCACCTCCGTGGGCTGCGACATGCAGCAGGACCGCTCCACCGGCTGGCGCCTGGGCACCAACCGCGTCACCCAGTTCCGCTATCAGGTGCTGGGCGTCATCATGGGCGCGCTGCTGTGCGTGGGCCTGGCGCGCGTGTTCATGACCGCCTACCCGGCGCTCACCATCAACCAGCTCGACAACCCCAACGCCGAGGTGGGCCAGTGGGGCTCCGCGATGACGTACAAGCTGGTGGGCGCCATCCGCGACCTCGGCTCGCTGTCGCAGGCCGTCGTGAATGCCCTGCTCCTCGGACTGGCCATCGGCTTCATCTACGAACTGCTGCGCAAGGTGGTGCGAGGCAACGCGCGCTACCAGCGGTACGTGAAGGGCTCCCGCCAGGGCTTCGCCGTCGGCTGGACGGTGGACGCCATCCTGCTTCCCAGCCCCTACGCGTCGTCGTTCGGCGGCTTCGTGGCGTTCCCGGTGTCGCTGTGGTTCGGCGCGGGCGGCATCGTGACGTCCGTCTGGAACACGTTCTCCAAGCGTGGAGCGCCCGCGGTGAGTGGCAGCCCGGGTGAAGGCGAGGCCCTTCCGGAGGACATGAGCACCATGTCCCTCATGGGCGGTGGCCTCATCGCCGGTGAGTCGCTGTTCTTCCTCATCGCCGGCCTCATCGGGCTCGCGTCGCTGTTGGCGTAGCAACACCTGCACGGGCCCTCCCAGTAGCGCAGGGTCCGTGCAGGGGGCCGAGTTGACAATTCTCCGCCCCCCTCGCATCTTCTTCGCCGTGAGCTTCGTCATCACCACCACGACCACCGGCACCACGACTCGCTTCGGCGGGCGTGGAGCCGTGCGCGTCACGTGGTGAGCTGACGAACGCACGGTTCCCTGCCCCGCCTTCTCCGGCCGGGGCAACCGTGCGCTCGCTCAGCGCTCCGACCGGATGGCGTTTCACCCTTCCGAATCGGAGACGAAGCAATGCTCGACGAACACGACCACCGCGCGCTGGGCCAACGCCTGGACCTCTTCCACCTGCAGGAAGAGGCACCCGGCATGGTGTTCTGGCACCCGCGCGGACTGGTGCTGTACCGGCTGCTGGAGGAGCACGTCCGCCAGCGCATGCGCCGCGAGGGCTACCAGGAAGTCCGCACCCCACAGCTCTACGCGCAGCCCTTGTGGGAGCGCAGCGGCCACTGGGACAACTTCCGGGAGAACATGTTCCTGGTGGAGGACGGCGCGCGGCACCTGGGCGTGAAGCCGGTGAGCTGCCCCGGCCACATCGAACTGGTGCAGCGCATGGCGCCCAGCTACCGCGACCTGCCGCTGCGCCTGGGCGAGTTCGGTCTGGTGCACCGCGCGGAGCCCGGCGGCGCGCTCCATGGCCTGTTCCGCCTGCGGCAGTTCACCCAGGATGACGGCCACATCTTCTGCGCCGAGCCGCAGGTGGTGCCGGAGGTCGTCCGCTTCGCCCGCTCGCTGAAGGACTTCTACGCGGGCTTCGGCTTCGACGACGTCCAGGTGGCCTTCTCCGGCCGGCCCGCGTCGCGCGCGGGGCGCGATGAGCTCTGGGACAAGGCCGAGTCCTGGCTCCTCCTCGCGGCGAAGGAAGCGGGGCTCCAGTGCCACATGCAGCCGGGCGAGGGGGCCTTCTACGGGCCCAAGCTGGAGTTCGTCTTGAAGGACCGGCTGGGGCGTGCGTGGCAGTGCGGAACCATCCAACTGGACCTCGTGCTGCCGGAGCGCTTCGACCTCCACTACGTCGACGCCTCCGGTGCCCGCGTCCGTCCGGTGATGCTTCACCGCGCGCTGCTCGGGAGCCTGGAGCGCTTCATCGGCGTCATGCTGGAACACCACGGCGGCGCGCTGCCGCCCTGGCTGGCGCCGCAACAGGTGGTGGTGGCCGCCGTGGGTGAAGCCGCAGGCGACTACGCCGAGCGCTTCGCCGCGAAGCTCCAGGAGGCAGGCTGCCGCGCCAGCGTGGACCGGCGGGGTGAATCCCTGTCCCGCAAGGTCCTGGATGCCCACGCGGCGGGCGTCCCGTGGCTGGTGGTGGCGGGCGCACGCGAGGTGGCCGCGGGCAACGTCCGCCTGCGGCAGCGGGACGGCGCGCAGCGGGACGTCCCGTGGGAGGACGCCGCGGCGGAGCTCGTCGCGTCGTGCCGGCCGGCCCCGGACGCCTGAGGGTGACACCAGGGCGCGAGCGGTGAACCGCACCGCTCGCGCCCCGTCGCTTCAGACCTGCTGGAGCCGCTCCAGCACCTCGCCCGCGTGCAGGACTTCCTCTGGCACTGTGGCCAGGTCGTCCAGGCTCAAGAGCCCCACCGGCCGCCGCTCACCGTCCACCACCACGAGGCGACGCACCATCTTCTCCTCCATCACCTTTTCCGCCACGTCGAGCGTCGCGTCCACGTCGCAGGTGATGACCGTGGCCGTCATCACCTCGCGCACGGGCGTGGTGTTCGGGTCCTGCCCCAGCGCCGCGGACCGCACCGCGATGTCCCGGTCCGTCAGCATGCCCACCAACTGCCCACCCTCCAGCACCGGCAGGGAGCCGATGTTGCACGTGCGCATCCTCAGCGCCGCGGCCCGGATGGGCTCGCCCGCTTCGATGGTCTCCAGGTTCTTGGTCATCAGCTCGCCAATCCGCATTGCACGCTCCTCACTTGGCATGACGCCCCTCCCCACTCCCGTTGAACCCCGACGCCCCGCCGTCGCCTCCCGGATTGCGCCTGGCCCTGGAGCGAGGAGCCGGACGAGCTCCCTCACACCTTGCTGCCCACCAGGCGCGACGCTGGGGCAGGATGCGCATCTGATGTGCGCGTGGGCCCCGGTCCGGGCCCGGACAAGGAGCAGGAAGGCATGGTCGACAAGCTCACCCTCAGCGACGACGAATGGCGCAAGCGCTTGAGCCCCCAGGAGTATGAAGTCCTCCGCCGCCAGGGCACCGAGCGGCCTGGCTCCGGGTGCTTCCTGGGCACGAAGACGCCCGGCACCTACGTGTGCGCAGGCTGCGGCAATCCCCTGTTCAAGGCGGGAACGAAGTTCGAGTCCGGCACGGGCTGGCCGTCCTTCACGCAGCCGGTGGCTCCCGACGCGGTGGCGGAAATCCAGGACGTCTCGCACGGCATGATTCGCACCGAGGTCCGCTGCGCGCGCTGCGACGGGCACCTGGGCCACGTCTTCCCCGACGGCCCCCCGCCTACCGGCCTGCGCTACTGCATGAACTCGGTGTCCATGAAGCACGTCCCCGAAGGCCAGCCGCTGGAGCTGGTCAAGGCATAGCCTCCTCACGGAACGGGTGAGCGGGCCGGATGCTGTCCCGGCCCTGCTCCCCGCCCAGCGAACCCGCGGCGCTCAGCCCAGCCAGACGCGGGCGTTGCGGAACATGCGCATCCAGGGGCCGTCGTCGCCCCACTCGCGAGGCCGCCACGAGTGCTGCACGGAGCGATGCACCCGCTCCGGATGCGGCATGGTGATGGTGAAGCGGCCATCCCGCGTCGTCAGCCCCGCGATGCCGTGCGGCGAGCCGTTCGGATTGGCGGGATACGACTCCGCCACGCGCCCGTGGTTGTCCACCCAGCGCGTCGTCACCAGCCCCAGCCCGTTGACGCGGGCGGCGTCCTCCGCGCTAGGGAACTCCGCGCGGCCCTCGCCGTGCGAGGTGACGATGAGCATCCGGCTGCCTTCCATGCCCTGGTAGAAGAGTGACGGCGTCTTCGACACCTCCACCAGGGACAAGCGCGCCTCGTACTGCTCCGAGGCGTTGCGCACGAAGCGGGGGAAGTGCTCCGCGCCCGGGATGATGTCCTTGAGCTGCGACATCATCTGGCAGCCGTTGCACACGCCCAGGCCGAAGCTGTCCGGCCGCGCGAAGAAGGCGGCGAAGGCGTCTCGCGCACGCGGGTTGAAGAGGATGGACTTCGCCCACCCGCCGCCCGCGCCCAGCACGTCGCCGTAGGAGAAGCCGCCGCACGCCAACACGCCCTTGAAGCCTTCGAGCGACACCCGCCCCGACAGGATGTCACTCATGTGGACATCCACCGCGGCGAAGCCCGCCCGCGTGAAGGCCGCGGCCATCTCTTGCTGGCTGTTGACGCCCTGCTCGCGCAGCACGGCCACCCGAGGACGAGCCCCCTTCGCGATGAAGGGCGCGGCCACGTCCTGGGCCGGGTCGAAGGTCAGCTTCGGCGACAGGCCCGGGTCCGCCGCGTCAGTCCTCGCGGCGGACTCCTGGTCCGCACAGGTGGGATTGTCGCGCAGCTTCTGCATCTCGTAGCTGACGCGGGACCACGTGCGGCGCAGGGCCAACGTGTCCTCCGCCAGCAATGTGTCGCCGCCGTGGCGCACGCGCACCTGCAACGCCGTCACCGGGCGGCCCAGCTCGTGGACATCCCGTGACAGGCCGTGCTGTGCCAGCACCTCGCGCACGCGCGCCACATCCGAGGCGCGCACCTGCACCACCGCGCCCAGCTCTTCGTTGAAGAGGGCCGCCGCCACGTCACCGCCCAGCGGCGCCAGGTCCACATCCAGTCCGCAGCGACCCGCGAAGGCCATCTCGCACAGCGTGGCCCACAGACCGCCGTCGGAACGGTCGTGGTACGCCAACAGCGAACCGCTTTCGCTGAGCGCCTGCACCGCGGCGAAGAAGCCACGCAGCAGCGCCGGGTCCTCTACGTCCGGGCTCTCCGGCCCCACCTGCCCGTTGACGTGCGCCACCACGGAGCCGCCCAGCCGCTGCTTCCCGCGCGCCAGGTCGATGAAGAGCAGCCGGGTGTCGTCCGCCACGTCTACCAGTTGCGGCGTCAGGGACTTGCGCACGTCCAGCACCGGCGCGAACGCGGAGATGATGAGCGACACCGGCGACGTCACGGCCTTGCGGGCACCGCCCTCCTCCCAGACGGTGCGCATGGACATGGAGTCCTTGCCCACGGGGATGGTGAGGCCCAGCGCGGGGCACAGCTCCATGCCCACCGCGTGGACGGCGGCGTAGAGGCTGGCGTCCTCGCCCGGGCTGCCCGCCGCGGCCATCCAGTTGGCGGACAGCTTCACATCGGACAGCTTGCCGATGCGGGCCGCGGCGATGTTGGTGAGCGCCTCGCCCACCGCCATGCGCGCCGAGGCCGCCGCGTCGATGAGGGCCAGCGGCGTGCGCTCGCCCATGGCCATGGCCTCACCCGTGGTGCTCGTCACGGTGGACAGCGTCACCGCGCAGTCCGCCACCGGCACCTGCCAGGGGCCCACCATCTGGTCCCGGCTGCTGAGCCCGGACACGGTGCGGTCGCCAATGGTGATGAGGAAGCTCTTGTCCGCCACCGTGGGGTGGCCCAACACGCGCTCCGCCAGCACCGCCAGCGAGCCATCCAGCGTCAGCGGCGCGAACGACACCGGGCGCGACGTCACGTCACGGTGCATGCGCGGCGGCTTGCCGAACAGCACGTCCATGGGCAGGTCGATGGGCGCGTTGCCGAACTGCGTGTCCCCCAGCTTCAGGGTCTGCTCGGCGGTGGCGTCACCCAGCACGGAGAAGGGCGCGCGCTCCCGCTCGCACAGCGCGGCGAAGCGGGCCAGGTCCTCTGGCGCCACGCCCAGCACGTAGCGCTCCTGCGCCTCGTTGCACCAGATCTCCACCGGCGACATGCCCGGCTCTGCGTTGGGCACCGCGCGCAGCTCCAGGCGTCCACCCAGGTCGTTGTCGTGGGCCAGCTCCGGCACCGCGTTGGACAGACCGCCAGCGCCAACGTCGTGGATGGAGCGGATGGGGTTCTTGTCGCCCAGCGCCCAGCAACTGTCGATGACCTCCTGGCAGCGCCGCTCCATCTCCGCGTTGTCCCGCTGCACGGAGGCGAAGTCGAGGTCCGCCGCGCTCGCGCCCTGCGCCATGGAGGACGCCGCGCCACCGCCCAGGCCGATGAGCATCGCGGGCCCACCCAGGACGATGAGCTTGTCACCCGGCTGCAGACGCCCCTTCTGCACGTGCGACGCGCGGATGTTGCCCAGGCCACCGGCAATCATGATGGGCTTGTGGTAGCCGCGCACCTCCACGCCGCCGGGCGTGGGGACCTGCACCTCGTAGCTGCGGAAGTAGCCCGTGAGGTTCGGCCGGCCGAACTCGTTGTTGAAGGCCGCGCCGCCCAGGGGGCCGTCCACCATGATGTCCAGCGCGGAGACGATGCGGTCCGGCTTGCCGTAGGGCTGCTCCCAAGGCTGCTCGAAGCCCGGGATGCGCAGGTGGCTCACGCTGAAGCCGGTGAGGCCCGCCTTGGGCCGGGCGCCACGGCCGGTGGCCCCTTCATCGCGAATCTCGCCGCCCGCGCCGGTGGCGGCGCCCGGGTACGGGGAGATGGCCGTCGGGTGGTTGTGCGTCTCCACCTTGATCATGATGTGGGCCGGCTCGCGCACGGAGCCCCACTCACCGGATTCGGGGGACGGGAAGAAGCGGTCCACCTCGAAGCCTTCGATGACGGCCGCGTTGTCCTTGTACGCGCCGAGCACGCCTTCCTTGTGCTGGACGTAGGTGTTCTTGATGGCCTGGAAGAGCGAGCGCTCCTGCGGCTTGCCATCGATGGTCCAGCTCGCGTTGAAGATCTTGTGCCGGCAGTGCTCGCTGTTGGCCTGCGCGAACATCATCAGCTCGACGTCGGTGGGGTTGCGCTTCAGCTCGGTGAAGCGCGCCACCAGGTAGTCCATCTCGTCGTCGGCCAGGGCCAGGCCCAGCTCGCGGTTGGCGGTCACCAATGCCGCGCGGCCTCCGCCCAGCACGTCCACCGTCGTGAAGGGCCGGGGCGTGTGCCCGGCGAACAGGATGGCCGCGTCTTCGAGACGCCCCACCACCGCCTGCGTCATCCGGTCATGCAGCACCGGCTTCAGGCGCTCCAGCGCCGCGTCCTGCAACGCCTGCCCGTCGGGGCCCGCGATGAAGAAGGCGGTGCCGCGCTCCATGCGCCGCACCCGCTCGCCCAGGCCGCAGTTGTGGGCGATGTCCGTGGCCTTGGAGGACCAGGGGGAGATGGTGCCCGGCCGAGGCAGCACGAGCAGCAGGCTGCCGGTGCGCGCGCCCGTGGCCACGCGGGGCCCGTAGTCGAGCAGGCGGCCCAGGGTGGCCAGGTCCGCCTCGGAGAGGGGCGCCGGAGCGTCGATGAGGTGCACGAACTCCGCATAGACGGATGAAACGGAGGGCACCCGCTCATGGCACTGGGCCAGGAGCTTGGCGAGCCTGAAGTCAGAAAGGGCCGGAGCCCCACGCAGGGTGTGCATGCTGGACATGGGTCGAGATCGTGGCTCTGGGTAACAGCGGGGCCGTCCTTATCACCGTGTGTCGGCCCGGCGCGTGAAGAGTTCGCGCCGGGACGCCTGCCGGACATGCGGGGAGGAGCCACGGTAGGTGTCAGCCGCACGTCAGAGCCTGCGCGGCGCACGTGACAAAGCCGGAAGCTCCGCCAACAGCCCTATCGGTTCCCCCAGGGCGCCGGACGGGGCATCGCAGGAGCAAGCAACCTTCACGCTCCTCCAGGGCCCCCCCCGCGTGGAATACCCCCTCGCCAGGCGCGCGCTCACGCCGCTATGCCGCTTCGCGCTCCGGGACCTCCGGAGGCGGCGCCTCCAGCGTCGCCAGGTGGGCCCTGGCCAACTCCAGGTTGTCATTGTCCAGCGGGTGGAAGGAGGGGCGCAGGTACTGCTGCAAGCCCCGCCCCAGCACTTGGAACAGCACCGGGTCCTTCCGGTGAGCGCGCCACAGCTCGCGCAGCAGCCCCGTCCACCCCAGCCCACGCTCCTGGCGCAGCAGCGTCACCGTGGCGGCGAACCACAGGGCGAAGAGCGACAACACGCCCAGCACCATGCCCAGCACGCGCAGCCCGTAGCCCGGTGCCACCTTCCGCAGCACGTCGAAGGCCACCGCCTTGTGCTCAATCTCCTCGGCGGCGTGCCACTCGATGAGGTTGCGCATCGCCGGGTGGCCGTCCGCGAACACGCCCAGCGTCAGCGTGTTCTCGCCCATCAGCGCCGTGTAGTGCTCCAGCGCGGCGGTGATGGACAGCCGCAGCGACGGCGGAAACTTCGCGTCGATGACGCCCCAGAGGAATGACTCGTACCGCCGCATGAAGCGGCGGATGTCGTAGCCCTGGGACTCCAGCAGCTCGATGTAGTCCTGGTGCTCGCGCGCGTGCTTGCCTTCCTGCGCGAAGAAGGCCTTCACCTGCGCGTGCAGCGCGGGCGTGTCCGCCAGCTGCGGCATGTAGTGGTTGACGCTGCGCACGAAGAACCGCTCCCCCTGGGGGAAGAGCATGTTGAGCCCGTTCCACAGGTGCGTGGTGCCAGGGCCGTTGCGGTGCCAGATGCGCGGGAAGCTCGCGTCGAAGGGGAACTGGAGGTGCGGTCGCGGCCGGATGCGTCCGGGGTCGTGGGGGGAGACCATGGAGAGCTCTCGTGACGGAAGACCAGGAAGGTTCATTCAAGGGAGTGCCGGACGTCGCGGCCGGACCCTGCTGACCGCCTCCGCGACGAGCACATCCCGGAAGGCCAGCAGCTTCTCGCGCGTGCCCAGGGCACCACTGCCCGCGAGCGCCGCGAAGAAGCGCTTGCGCACGCCCGAGGGCGTCGCGTGGAGGACCTCCGTCACGCAGAGGGCCACGCCGCCCCCCACGGCACACAGCGGTCGCATCGTGTTGAAGAAGAGCGGGGAATGCCGCGCCAGCGCTTCATCATCGTCGACCTCCAAGGTGATTTTGGACAGCAGGGCATTGCCTCCCAGGGCGGCGGGCACCTGCCGCAGCAAGGGCGTGAAGGCGAAGCCGTGCGTGGTGAGCGAGGGCAACCACCACGGCAGCGCCGGTGAGTACAACGTGGAGAAGATGTCCTTCAGCACGCCGCCGCCCCGCCGCGTCTGCTCCAGCAGGTGCGCGACGTGCGCGGGCGTCATCGGCCCTGTGCGCGTCCGCGAGGGCACCACCGCGATATCAATGCGCCGCCACTTCCGCGCCACGGTGTGCGGCGACGCGGGCAGCACCGGCACCAGCAGCGTGGGATTGTCGACGGGGAACACACCCTCGCCGGCCCGCTGCACCGCCTGGAGCATCGCGCAGGTGAGGTTCCGGAAGTCGAGCCCCTCCGGAAGCTCCACTCGCAGCAGCGGCGACGGCTCCGCGGGACCGGTGAGCCATTCGCCCGGCGCCGCGCGGCCCTCGCTGCGCGGCAAGCCCTCCGAGGCCGCCAGCGAGAGCTCGGCCATCGCGGTGCCATCCATCACCAGGTGGTCGAAGCTCAGCTCCAGGGCGCCCGTCGCCGCGTCCACTCTCGCACCGAGCCAGGCGCTCGACGTCAGCAGGTGGGACGTCCAGGCGCTGTCGCCTCGCGAGGCGCGGTCCACCAGCACCTGCGGGAACAAGCCATCCCGCCGCGCCTCGGCCAGCGAGCGGCTGGGCGTGCGCGCCAGCAACGCCGCCACCGCATCAGGCGTCAACGCCGCGTCGTCCAGCGACAAACGCACCACCTGGAACCCACCGTCCTCGCACGTGATGGCGGCGGTGAGCACATCCGCGTCCTGGACGCGTTGGCGTGCATCGGAGCCTTCACGACCCAGGCGCGCCACCCAGACGTCCAGGGGCTGGTTCTGCCGGCGCACGCCGCGGCTGTCGCGGTACCAGCGCGCCACACGCGCCAGCAGCACCGGTGCCCACGTCCCACCGTCCGTTTCCACGCCCAATGGCTGCACCGTCACCATGATGCGGCGCGAGCGGGGCTCGGTCGTCAGGAACTGCTCCCACGTCGTCAGCGCGGGCACCACCTGGGTCGGCCGCCGCGCCGGAAACAGCCGCCGCCACCCGTCGCAGAAACGCACGAGCCCGCTGATGGCATGACGCGCCGCCGGATGCAGGTGTGGAAACTGATGTGTCAGCGCAGCATGCACGCGTCCGATGACGCCAACGTCCTGGGCTTCAACCGGAAACGGGAGGGGACCGGATCCGTCCATGGCACACCTCCGAGTGGTCAACGGGGGGATGACCCACGGCATTGGCTGCGTAGCCTACCGGACACGCCACCTGTACCGTCAGGTCATAGCGTTATTTCACTTACAGCCATGCTTTTTGACCTGCCTGCGCGGGTGAAACACGACTCACGAAGGCGTCCCCTCACGGAGCGCATGGGCAGCTCACGCAGCGGGCGTGATACGCAGTGCATCAGCCGGGACGGAATCTTCGCGCGACGTGCCACGTCGGCCGGCACGAATGTCTGACATTGAATGCAAGCGAGCAAGAACGCGTGCCTTCACCCCAGACACATCCTGGTATTCTTTGACAGCCTGACATTCCCATGCACTCCCGCCCGGGGTGTCGGCTCAGGAGCATCCATGTCTTTCATCCCCAGTCCCTTCGCCTGGAGTGCCGCCCTGCTGCTGACGTTCGCGACCGTCGCGGCGGCTGAACCCGTCAGCTCCGGGCCCGAGGCGCTCTGTGAGAACAGCGCGAGCGCCGAGTCCTCGCTGGCCATCTGCTTCCAGTCCTTCTGTGACGAGGACTGGGAGTGTGCGAACGCGTGTCCCAGTGCGCAGACGGCCGCCTGCGTGAACTCCATGTGCGAGTACACCTATCGAACGGGCGGAGGCTCCGGCGGCTCAGGTGGCCCCTTCTGCTCGGCGATGTTCTGTGCGGATGACTACGACTGTCAGTGCGGAGACCGTCAGGGCTACTGCGGCTTCGACTCCATCTGCTACTTCTAGGCCGCTCGACGCGTCGTTCCGCTCGTCAGGCTCCGGGAAGAAAGCCCGCGCCAGTGAGTCCGGCGCGTCGGTGGACACATTCCCGGAGCCGCCATGCCACGCATGCTCGACAGCCTTCCCCTTCTCTACCGCGACCTTCTTCCTGACTTCTTCCGGCAGGACGTTCCCGAGGAGAGCAAGGCCACCTGTTCGAACTGCGCCATGAGCCAGGACTCCGCGCAGGGCGCCGTCGACTCCGTGGACGGCGTGAGCCGCATGTTCCGGCCGGACACCAAGTGCTGCACGTACTCGCCGCGCCTGCCCAACTACCTGGTGGGCGCGCTGCTGTCCGATGACCGCCCCGAGCTGGCCGAGGGCCGGCGCCGCATGGAGGCAAAAATCGCCAGCCGCGTGGGCGTCACGCCGCAGTGGGTGAAGCCTCCCGCCAAGTTCCAGTTCCTCTACAAGAACGGCCACCAGTTCTTCGGCCGGGCCGCGTCCCTGCGCTGCGGCTACTTCTCCGCGGACAGCGGCGGCTGCACCATCTGGCCCTACCGCGAAGCCGTTTGCTCCACCTTCTTCTGCAAGTACGTGGCGGGCGCGGACGGTCGCAAGTTCTGGATGTCCCTCAAGACGTACCTGACGCTGGCCGAAATCCAACTGTCACGCTGGACGGCGCTCCAACTCCTCCCCGACTACGTGCTGTCCGGAAGGGACCGCGCGGAGACGCAGCCCGGGCCGCTCACCGTCGAGGACCTGGATGACACCGCGCCGCCCGCCAAGACCTACGCGGCGCTGTGGCAGGGTTACGAGGGACTCGAGCTCGACTACTTCCGGGAGTGCTACCGCCTGGTGAAGGCGCTGCCCCCGGACGGCGTGGAGAAGCTGCTGGGCCTGGATGGCACCATCGAGCTGAAGACGCTGGAGAAGCTCCGCCACACCGCCGTGGCGCCAAAGTTGCCGCGCACGCTCAAACTCAACCCCGATGCCACCGTCCAGTGGATGCAGGACGGCAGCGTGGCCCTGGGCGCGTACAGCGAATACGACGCCGTGGCCCTGCCCGGTGAAGCCTATGGACTGCTCGTCGACTTCACCGGACGCGAGCCCGTGGACGCCGTGCGCAAGCACCTGCGCGAGCACAAGCAGGCGGACCTGTCCGAGGACGTCCTGCTGGAGCTGTACCGGCACCGCATCCTCGTGGATGCGTGAGGCAGGCGTCCGGCTACGACTGCTGGGACAGCTCTCCCAGCTCGCGCAGCGTGCGGACGGAGGCGTGGGCGTTGCGCCACGCGAAGACTGTCTCTGACAGGTGGTCCGCCATCCACGAGCAGAAGCCCGGGTCTCCGGCGCCCAGCCACGCCGCGGACTCGGACAGCTCCGTCTCCGCGGCTTCCCACGCGCGACGGTAGGCGCTGGCCGCGGTCATCAGCTCGGACAGGGAGTGGGTGAAGGCGTCCAGGGCCGCGCGCAGCTCCAGCGGCGCGCCCGGCTCCCCCCGGCGAGAATCGCGCAGCCGCCCCAGGTGGACCAGGAGCCCCTGCTCCAGCGCGGCGGCGGTCCCCAGCCGCGCCTGGGCGCCGTGGAGCAGGACCTGGAGGTCCTCGCCCAGTTCATGCTGCAGCTCCTCGGTGGAGCGCGCCACCGGGCGTCCCAGCCGCGTACACACCGCCTGCCACAGGTTGCTGTACCCCAGGAGCTCCGCCACGCCGCGGCGCACATGAGGCGGGACGCGATCCAGGAACTCGAGCGCGCACTGACGGGCGGACGTGGCCAGGGGGCCCGCGCCCGGCCCCGCCTTCGCGCACTTCAGCACCCGCCAGGCCCACTGGAGCGTCGTCTCGGTGGAGCGGAAGAGGGCTTCACAACCCGCGCTCAGCGTCCCCGCATGGCTGGCGTCCATCAGCGAGGTGGAGGTCGCGGGCACGGTCCGGGCTTCCTCGCCGGAGACCTGCTCCGGGCGTGGCTCCCGTTCCGATGAACCGCGGTCCGGCGACATGCTCCGCCTCCCTCAACGCGACGAGCTACCCCAGGTATCGCATGCCCTGCGCACAAGCTCCAACACCCCATCAGGGGAGGGTTCAAGGCGCCGCGCGTGGACTGAGACGGGCGGGATGCCCGGGGATTCAAGCCGGTGTCGTGTCGCACGGGTTGAGAAAAATCCGGCCGGGCGCCCGGAACGAGACACCCGGCCGGCGCGCATCCGCGCGGCACGCGCTCAGTGGAGGGTGCGCTTGAGACGGCTGAGCCGCTCATGCGTCCGCTTCTGCGCGGGAATCAACTCCATCCGCACGAAGCGCCGATTCTCGCCATGCACCTGGTCCGCGTCGCGCTGGTAGTCGGCGAGGCCATGGTCCTCGCCCTCCTCCAGCGCCTGGATGGCGGCCTTCTCGCCCAGGATGTCCGCGCCGCCTTGGACCAGCTTGGCGAAGGTGCCCCACATGCCCGAGCTCTCCACGGGCTCACCGCCCATCTTCAGGATGCGCTCGCGAATCTCCTCGACCCGGTGCTCATGGTCGTGCTGGCAATACTCCAGCGCGTCACGAGCCAGTCCGTCCGAGACGTGCCCGATCGCCTTGCGATAGGTCTCCACGGCGGAGATTTCGCCGCGCAGGAACGAGTTGAGCATCTCGACGTCCTTGTTGGTGCTCGCCATCGATGGCCTCCATGGGTGACGGGTGAATCCGGCTTGCCGCAAAAGGTGATGCCCGCTGCCGCATGGGCAACGAGGGCTCGCTTCCCCGCCTCCTTCCAAGGTCTGCGCGGACGTTCACCCGATGGCGCCGTGTCCCGCCCCCAGGCGTGCGGGCGAGCGGGCGTCCCCTCGGGCTGGCCCAGCCCCGCATACCGCATTGAGGTGGACGGGTTGACGCGCGCCTGAAACAGCCGCTAGCGTAGGTGTTCGCGATGACGCACTTCCCCACACCGACCGCCGCGCCGTTTGCCAGCCGCTGCTGTCCGCCGTGTGCCTGCTGTCGTCAGCCGGACCTGGGTTGTTGACGCGCACACGGGACGCCCTTCCAAGCCTCCCTCCTCGCGCTCTTCCCGGCCCGGTCTCCTCTCCCAGGAACCGGGCCGTTTTCGTTTCCTCACCCAGCCAGCCCTGCACCGCGCCTCTCCCATGACCTTCACCGCCGACGCCCGTGTCCCCTGCTCTCCCGTGCTCCCCGCCGGGAATGATGACGCCTGTGCCACGTGTGGCGCGTTCTGTCTGTGCCGTGCGTGTCCCGTGTGTCCGCCTGCAGGCGGGTGCCGAGCATCGAGAAGCGTGTAGCGCGTCCTTCTCGAACCTTCTTGCTCGTGCGGCCCGCCCTCGAAAGAGGCGGGCCTTTTCTTTTCCTGGAGTCACCATGTCGCCCTCGCAGCCCCAGGCCTCGGCCCTGCTCGCCGAAGCCGCTGAAGTGAAGGACGCCCCCGCGCAGGACCTCCTCGCCTGGACCGAGCGCCGCTTCGGTGCGCGCGCGGCCATCGCCTCCAGCTTCGGCGTGGAGGACATGGTCCTCATCGACCTGGCGCGCCAGCATGCGCCCAGCCTGCGCCTCTTCACGCTCGACACCGGACGCCTGCCCCCGGAGACGTACGAGCTCATGGAGGTGGTGCGGAAGCGCTACGGCGTCACCGTGGAGACGTACTTCCCCGAGCGCGCGCGCGTGGAGGAGTTGGAGTCCACGAACGGCTACTTCTCCTTCCGCCAGAGCCTGGAGGCACGCAAGGCGTGCTGCGCCATCCGCAAGGTGGAGCCCCTGTCGCGCGCGCTCGCGGGTCAACAGGCGTGGGTGACGGGCTTGCGCCGTGAGCAGTCCGTCACCCGCACCGACGTGGCGACGCTGGAGGTGGACAATGTGCATGGGCTGCTCAAGCTCAACCCGCTGGCCACATGGAGCAGCCGGGACATCTGGGCCTACGTCCGGGCGAAGAGCGTGCCCTACAACGCGCTCCATGACCGTGGCTACCCGTCCATCGGCTGTGCGCCCTGCACGCGCGCGGTGAAACCCTACGAGGACGAGCGCGCGGGCCGCTGGTGGTGGGAGTCCGCGGAGAACCGCGAGTGCGGCCTCCACCCGGTCCGATGAAACGCGCCATGCCTTCACACCCCCTGGATTATCCCGTGTGCCTTCGACTCGAGGGACGCTCCGTCCTGCTGGTGGGCGGCGGCGCCATCGCGGAGGGCCGTGCCCTCGCGGTGCTCGACGCCGGCGCGCGACTGCGTGTCATCGCGCCGGAGGCCACCGCCACGCTGCGGCGGCTCGCAGCCGATGGACGCCTGGAGTGGCAGCCCCGTTCCTACGAGGTCGGCGACGTGCGCGGCCATCACCTGGTGCTCGCGGCCACGGATGACGTGGCCGTGGGCCGGCAGGTGGCCACCGAAGCCCGAGACCTGGGCCTGTGGGTCAACACCGCGGACGAACCGGCGCTGTGTGACTTCACCCTGCCCTCCGTCGGCAGGCGCGGCCCCATCACCGTCGCCGTGTCCTCGGCGGGGCGGGCCCCCGCGCTCGCCAGCCACCTGCGCAAAACGCTCACCGGGCAGGTGACGCGACACCACATCTGGCTGGCGCGACTCAGCGGCTGGCTCCGCGAACACCTGCCCCGAGGCGAAGCGCGCCAGCGGCTGCTGAAGCAGGTGGCGGTGGGAGACATCGGCGCGCTCCTGGAGCAAGGCGAGCGCAAGGCCGCCTGGGCTCGGCTCCGCACGGAGTTGGAGCACTCGAAGATACCTGGAGAGACACGATGAGAGAGCAGACGAGAGGCCGAGTGTTCCTGGTCGGCGCGGGTCCGGGAGACCCGGAGCTGTTGACCTTGCGCGCCGCGCGCGTGCTCCGGGAGGCGGACACCGTCGTTCATGACCGGTTGGTCCACCCTGGCGTACTCGAGCATGCGCGACCCCACGCCCGGCTCATCTACGTGGGCAAGGAGGGCGGCGGAGACTCCGTGAGCCAGGAGGAGATTCACGTCATCCTCATCGCCCAGGCGCTGCTGGGGCGCCGCGTGGTGCGGCTCAAGGGCGGTGACCCTTTCGTCTTCGGCCGCGGCGGCGAGGAAGCGCTCGCGCTGGAAGAGGCGGGCGTCCCGTATGAAGTCGTGCCCGGCCTCACCGCGGGGACAGCCGTGCCCGCGGCGGCTGCCATTCCCGTCACACACCGGGGTGTCTCCGGCGCGGTGACGTTCGCCACCGCATACCGAGGCGGCAGCCCGCCGGCCTGGGACTTCCTGGCGAAGGCCCAGACGCTGGTCCTCTACATGGCGGGCAGCCGGTTGGAGGAGACGGTGCGCGCGCTGGTCGGCGCGGGGCGTTCCGCGTCCACCCCAGCCGCCGTGGTGGAGGCGGGCACGTGGGAGCATCAACGGGTGGTGGAGGCTCCGCTGAGCCACATCGCCCAGGCGGCGACGCGTGACGCGCTCGGCTCGCCGTCGCTGCTCATCGTGGGCGAGGTCGTCTCGCTGCGCGGACGCCTGCCTTCACTGGTGGCGCAAGGATCCACGGAGCATGGACACGCGCCAGCGCGCGTGGCGGAGGGCGGTCATGAGTGAGCACACGTTCGCGCGGTCGTCCCATCTGTCGGAACTGGAAGCGGAGAGCATCCACATCCTCCGGGAGACAGTGGCGGAGTTCGCCAGCCCGGTGATGCTCTACAGCATCGGCAAGGACTCCCAGGTCCTGCTGCACCTGGCGCGCAAGGCCTTCCACCCCGCGCCCCTGCCCTTCCCGCTGCTCCACGTGGACACCACCTGGAAGTTCCGGGACATGTATGCGTTCCGGGACGCCTTCGTGGCGCGCCACGGACTGCGCCTCATCATCCACCGGAACCAGCGCGCGCTGGCCGAGGGCATCAACCCCTTCGACCACGGTAGCCAGAAGTACACCCATGCGATGAAGACACAGGCGCTGCTGGAGGCGCTGGCGGCGCATGGCTTCGACGCGGCCTTCGGTGGCGCGCGGCGCGACGAGGAGAAGTCCCGCGCCAAGGAGCGGGTGTTCTCCTTCCGGGACCGGCACGGACAGTGGGACCCGCGCCGCCAGCGGCCGGAGCTGTGGAACCTCTTCAACGGCCGCGTCGACGCGGGCGAGAGCATGCGCGTCTTCCCGCTGTCCAACTGGACGGAGCTGGACGTGTGGCACTACGTGCTGCGCGAGCGCATCCCCGTGGTGCCGCTCTACTTCGCGGCGGAGCGTCCTGTCATTGACCGGGGCGGAACGCTGCTCATGGTGGATGACGAGCGCATGCGGCTGCGGCCCGGGGAGAAGCCCGAACTCCGGCGCGTGCGCTTCCGGACCCTGGGCTGCTACCCGCTCAGCGGCGCCATCGAATCCTCCGCCACCACGGTGGAGACCGTCATCCACGAGATGGTGAACGCCCGCCAGTCCGAGCGGCAGGGCCGACTCATCGACCACGACGAAGAGGGCTCCATGGAGTTCAAGAAGCGCGAGGGCTACTTCTAATGGACACCGGCTTGCAGCAACTGCTCGACCAGCATGCCTCCCGGGAGCTGCTCCGACTCGTCGTGGTCGGCTCCGTGGATGACGGGAAGTCCACCCTCATCGGCAGGCTCCTCTACGAGTGCGACGGGCTCTTCGAGGACCAGATTTCCGCCGTGCGGAAGGCCAGCGCGAAGCGGACCGCCGCCGCCGTGTCCGTGCCCTCCGAAGCGCTGGTCCAGGGACTGAAGGCCGCGGCCGGCGCGGACGGGGAGGAACTGGACTTCTCCCTCTTCACCGACGGCCTGCGCGCCGAGCGTGAGCAGGGCATCACCATCGACGTTGCCTACCGCTACCTCAGCACCGCGCGGCGCAAGGTCATCGTCGCGGACACGCCGGGCCACATCCAGTACACGCGCAACATGGCCACCGGCGCCTCCACCGCGGACGCGGCGGTCATCCTGGTGGACGCGCGACTGGGCGTGCTGCCGCAGACGCGCCGCCACGCGTACATCGCCTCGCTGCTGGGCATCCCCTACCTGGCCGTAGCGGTGAACAAGATGGACCTCACGGACTTCGACCGCGGCACCTTCGAGCGCATCGGCGCCGAGCTGGTGGACTTCGCTCACGCGCTCGGCTTCGAGGGCGTGCGGCTCTTCCCCATCAGCGCCAGTCGCGGGGACAACATCACCCGGCCCAGCGCCCGCACGCCCTGGCATGAAGGCGGCAGCCTGCTCGCGTGGCTGGAGTCCCTGCCTCACCAGCGCCGGCAGGACGACGCGCCCTTCCGCTTCCCCGTTCAGTACGTGCTCCGGCCCCACCAGGACTACCGAGGGCTGGCGGGACAGATTGCCTCCGGCACCGTCCGCGTCGGGGATGAAATCCAGGTCCATCCCTCCGGGCGGCGCACGCGCGTGGCGAGCATCGACACCTTCGACGGACCGCTGGAGGAGGCCGCGTCCCCCGCGTCCGTCACGCTGCGGCTCGCAGACGAAGTGGACGCCAGCCGAGGCGACGTGCTGGCCCATGTGGACCAGCCGCCGCTGTCGCTCCACCAGCTCGACGCGATGCTCGTGTGGTTCGGAGAACAGCCGCTGGACTGCTCGCGCCGCTACCTGGTGAAGCAGGCCTCGCGGACCGCGCCCGCGCACATCGAGCGGGTGCTGTGGCGCAAGGAACTGGCGGACCTGTCCGAACAACCCGCCGAGTCCCTGTCGCTCAACGACATCGGCCGGGTGCGGGTGGTGTGCCGTCGGCCGCTGCTGACCGACCCGTACCGCGACAATCGCCGCACGGGCGCCTTCATCGTCATCGACGCGCTCACGCACGACACGGTGGCCGCGGGCATGGTCCTGGGTCCTGCGGAGGAGTCGACGAAGGGCGACGTGGCCTCGTCGCTCATCACGCAGTCCGAGCGGCGGGGACGGCTGGGTCAGCCCGGCGCCATCGTCCTGCTGCCCGCCACGCCGGACGCGGGCTCACGCGCCTTCCAGTTGGAGCGCCGGCTGTTCGACCTGGGCTGGCACGTCACCACCAGCCCCGGTGATGTGGAGGTCGCGCTGGCGCTCGCGGCGGCGGGATTGGTGGCCCTGGTCCACACCGACGCGCCCCAGACACGCCGGGCCCTGCGCGCGGAGGCCCGCGATGCCGGCGCCGCGTGGCTGGAGCTGGAAGCCACTGAAGACCTGGAGCAGCACCTCGACCGAATCATCTCCCTCCGGGAGGCCGCACGATGAGCGCATCCCCTGCCACCCATGCTCCCCCGTTCATCAACGCGCTGCTGGGTGAGAACAAGAGTGCCCTGCTGCTCAAGCTCGTGGAGGAGATGGACGCCTCCGCCCTGCACTGGCTGAGCGGCTACACGGCGGGACTGGCCGTCCGCGCCCCCCAGGTCACCGTCGTCCCCGTGACGCCCGTACCCGTGGCGGCCCCCGCCGGCCACTTCACCATCATCTACGGGACGCAGACGGGTAACAGCCGCCTCCTGGCCGAGCGCCTCAAGCACCAGGTGGAGTCCGCCGGGCTCGCCACGCGGCTGTTCCGGGCCAGCGACTATCCGGTGCGGGAGCTGGCCAAGGAGAAGCTGCTCTGCGTGGTCATCAGCACCCAGGGAGATGGCGACCCGCCGGACGACGCACGCGGCTTCTGTGAGTTCATCCTCGGCAAGCGCGCGCCTCGCATGGAGGGGCTGCGCTACGCCGTGCTGGGGCTGGGAGACTCCAGCTACCCGCGCTTCTGCGAGGTGGGCCGGCGGCTCGACGCCCGCTTCGCGGAGCTGGGCGCCAGCCAGTTGTTGGCGCGTGCCGATTGCGACGTGGACTTCGAGCCCGTGGCCAAGGGCTGGCTCGACCAGGCCTACACCCTGGCGCGCGAAGCCCTGACTCCGCAGACGACGGTGACGGCCACTGTCGTGCCGCTGCGGGAGCTGCCCGCCACGCCCGCGTTCACCAAGGAAGCGCCCTACACGGCGGAGGTGCTGCTCAATCAGCGCATCACCGCACGCGGCGCGCTCAAGGACGTGCGACACCTGGAGCTGTCGCTCGCGGGCTCCGGGCTGGAATACGCCCCCGGCGACGCGCTGGGCGTGTGGCCCCACAATCCGCCGGAGCTGGTGGCGTCCTTCCTGTCCGAGCTGCGCCTCGACGGAGAAGCGGCGGTCACCCGAGAGGGCCGCACGCTCCCGCTGGCGCGCTGGCTGAGTGACGAGCTGGAAATCACCAGGCTCAACCGCCCCTTCCTGGAGCGGCACGCCACGCTGTCCGGCAGCGCGGCGCTGCGCGAAGTGCTCGAACCGGGCCGCGCCGAGGCCTTCCGCGCGTTGCTGGCGGGGCATCAGGTCATCGACGTACTCCGCGCCCACAAGGCCACCTGGGACGCCACGGAGCTGGTCCAGTCCCTGCGCCGGCTGACGCCCCGGTTGTACTCGATTGCCTCCAGCCCCAAGCGCGTGGGTGAAGAAGCACACCTCACGGTGGCGGTGGTGGACTACACGGTGTTCGATCTGCGGCACTTCGGCGCGGCGTCGTACCACCTGGCCACTCGCACGGCCGGAGCCGACACGGTCCGCGTCTTCATCGAGCCGAACGAACGCTTCCGGCTGCCGGAGGACGGCACCAAGGACGTGCTGATGATTGGCCCTGGCACCGGCGTGGCGCCCTTCCGGGCCTTCGTCCAGGAGCGCGCGGAGACCGGAGCGAAGGGCCGCAACTGGCTCTTCTTTGGTGAGCAGCACTTCCGCACCCAGTTCCTCTACCAGACGGAGTGGCAGGAGGCCCTGAAGAAGCAGACGCTGCACCGGCTGTCACTCGCCTTCTCGCGGGACCGCGCACAGAAGGTCTACGTGCAGCACCGGCTGCGTGAGTCCGGACGTGACGTCTACGAATGGCTCGAAGGCGGCGCCCACCTCTACGTGTGCGGCGACGCCCAGCGCATGGCCCCGGATGTCCACGCGGCACTGGTGGACGTCGTCTCCACCCACGGCGGCAAGAGCCGCGAGGACGCGCACGCCTGGCTCGAAACCCTGCGCGAGCAGCGGCGCTACCTGCGCGACGTCTACTGACCCATTCCGATTGCGAGCAACGACATGAGCCACCAGCCCAAGCCACTCTCCGAAGTGGAGCACATCAAGACCCAGAGCCGCCTGCTCCGGGGCAGTCTGGCGGAGAGCCTGGAGGACCCGGTGACGGGCGGCCTCGCCGCGCCGGACACCAACCTCATCAAGTTCCACGGCAGCTATCAGCAGGACGACCGCGACGTGCGCGAGGAGCGGCGTCAGCAGAAGCTGGAGCCCGACTACAGCTTCATGCTCCGCACCCGCCTGCCTGGAGGTGTGTGCACACCGGCCCAGTGGCTGGTGATGGACGCCCTGGCGCGCGAGCACGCCAACCACACGCTGCGCATCACCACGCGGCAGGCCTTTCAGCTGCACGGCGTCATCAAGGATGACCTCCGGCCCACCATCGCCCGCATCAACGAAGCGATGATGGACACGCTGGCCGCCTGCGGCGACGTGAACCGCAACGTGCTGTGCAACCCCAATCCGGTGGACTCGCGCGTCCACGAGACGGTGTACCAGTGGGCGGTGCGCATCTCCGAGCACCTGCTGCCGAAGACGCGCGCCTACTACGAAGTCTGGCTGGGGAAGGAGAAGGTGGCCGGCGGTGAGGACGAGCCCATCTACGGCGCCACGTACCTGCCCCGGAAGTTCAAGGCCGCCGTGGCGGTTCCGCCCCTCAACGACGTGGATGTCTTCGCGCAGGACCTGGGCTTCATCGCCATCATCGAGGGCGACGCGCTCGTGGGCTTCAACGTCTCCGTGGGCGGCGGCATGGGCGCCACGCATGGTGACGCGGCCACCTATCCCCGGCTGGCTGACGTCGTCGGCTTCATCCCGCCGGAACAGACGCTCGCCGTCGCCGAGGAGGTGGTGAAGATTCACCGCGACTTCGGGAACCGCACCAACCGCAAGCACGCGCGCCTGAAGTACGTCCTGGAGGAGCGCGGCGTTCCCTGGTTCACGGCGGAGCTGGAGAAGCGGCTCGGCTTCCCGCTCCAGCCAGCGCGCCCCTTCGCTTTCGAGCACAACGGAGACCGCTTCGGGTGGACGGAGGGCCATGACGGCCGGTGGCATCTGACGTTGCACCTGGACAGCGGCCGCGTGGCGGACCGGCCCGGCGCCCCGCACTTGACGGGCCTGCGGGAGATTGCGCGCATCCACACCGGGGACTTCCGGCTCACGGCGAACCAGAACCTCGTCATCGCGGGTGTGACGCCCGAGGCTCGCGACGCCATCGGCGCGCTGGTGACGGCGCACGCGCTGGACAGCTTCCGCAGCGCCAGCCCGGTGCACCGCAACGCGCTGGCGTGCGTGGCGCTGCCGACGTGCGGGCTCGCCATGGCGGAGGCGGAGCGCTACCTGCCCACCTTCGTGGGACGGCTGGAGGACCGGCTGCGGGCGCATGGCCTGCAGGACGCCAACCTGCTGCTCCGCATCACCGGATGCCCCAACGGCTGCGCGAGGCCGTACCTGGCGGAGGTGGGACTCGTGGGCAAGGCGCCAGGCCGCTACAACCTGCACCTGGGCGGAGATGCGCGAGGCCAGCGCCTCAGTCATCTCTACAGGGAGAACATCGACGAGGACGCCATCCTCGCCGCGCTGGAGCCATTGTTCGAAGGCTACGCACGCGAACGTCAGCCCGGTGAAGGCTTTGGCGACTTCGTGGTGCGCGCTGGCCACGTCCCCAGCCCAGCCGTTCCGCCTCGGCCGTCCTGAGCCAACGCGGCCCGCGCGCGTTCACTCGCCCGCGTCCCGCACCGCGGTGAGGAGCAGGTCGTACTTGCCGCCCAGGAACGTGCGGAAGCCGTGCTGGTGCAGATAGCGACGGTAGAAGGACAGGTCCTTCACCAGCAGCGATAGGTCGGGCTCGCGCAGGTTCCGCACCCGCGCGCCATAGACGACCTCACCGTCCCGGAAGCGGGAATTCGGGAAGCCCAGCAGCAGCGCCGAGCGCGGCTCCAGGTGCTCCTGCACCAGCCTGCGCAGCAGTGCATGGTCATCCACGCCGGGACTCTGCAACGTGCCCACCGACACCACCAGGTGGAAGCGTCCCAGGTCCTCCGGCAGCGCGTTGAGGTCGGCGACGACGAAGCGGTGCCGAGCATCGGGGAAGCGGGCACGAGCCTCTTCGATGGCGCTGGCGCTGTGGTCCACCCCCACGAAGCGCACATCCGGGGCCTCCTCCAGCCACGAGAACGCCGCCAGCTCATCCCCACGATTGACACCCAGGTCGAGCACGCGGCCTGACTCCGGCAACCGGATGCGCCCAAGCGCTTCGAGCCACGGCAGCAGGAAGCCCGCGTCCTCCAGCTTGCGCAGGCGCGCGAACGCGGAGGCCGCGCCATAGCGTTCTTGCGGTGACACCGCTTCGTCCGCCTGGCCTCCCGCGTGCCAGGGCGCCTCGGGCCCCAGCCGCTCGAAGGTCAGCGAGATGTGCGTCGCATCCACCGCGCGGGGCGTGAGCAGCCGGCACGCGAGCCCCTCCGCCAGGTCGCACCAACTGCGCAGGGGCCGATGGAGCAGCGCGCCGGACGGGCCCACCCGCTCGCCGGGGTAGCACCCCCTGCCCAGGTCCGGGTCTGGCACCTCGATGGTGACAGGCCCCGCCCCGAGCGATGCCAGCAAGTGCCGATGGATGTGGGTCAGGGGCTCGGCATGGAAGCGGCGAGGGTGCGCAGCGGACTCGGTGGGGCTCGACATGATGGGGCGGAGCCTAGCGCGGCACCTGTCCTGTTCCATGGCTTCCGCGCCGTGCACAATCTCCCCAATCGAAGGCCCGTACCGCGTGGCGGTGGTCGCCGTCGCGAACCTGACCGTTTGCGGCGCTCGCCGAACGGTTGGCCGTGCCAGAGCCCGTGGTGCCACCATCCCGCGTGGGTGCGTTCTCGAACGCGTCCGGACTCTTCAAGTGGCGTGACAGCAAGTCACACACGTGTCCCCCTTCCGTGACAGCGGTGGCTGGGGAAGTCCCGTGCGGGCAAGGCGTCCAGAGTGAGCGCAGCCCCACTCAGGCCCTGGCCTCGTGCTTGCTCAAGGGCCGCGTGTCACTCCTGAACCCAAAGGCACTCGGCCATGGCCACCCCACTCCGGAAGCACTTCTGGCTCGTCACGACGACATTCATCGCACTCGCCATGCTTCTCCTGGCGAGCACGACGAACCTGCTCGTGGAGTTCGCATTCACTCCCCGCATTTCAAACATGCGGGATGAGCAAGCCTCGCCGGCCGAGGCTGCCTCACGCGCCCGCGCGGCATTGGAAGGCAGTCGTCTGGCAAAGCTCACAGGACTGACCCTCGACAAATCGCCGGAGCCGCTGCCGCCCTCGGGTGGCGGCACGGCCATGAACACGTCCCTGCGGTTGAAGCTGCTCGGCACCCTGGTGGCGCATGACTCGCAGTGGTCGCTCGCCTCGCTCGAGGACCTCGACGCGAAGCGCATCCGCAGCGTGATGACCGGTGACGACCTGCAGGGCGCTCGCGTCGTCTCCATCGAGCGCGAGCGCATCACCTTCCTGGTGGACGGCCGGGAGGAGTTCATCCACGCCGACCGCCATGGCGGCGTCTCACACGCGCCCTTCCTGGCGAACGCCGCGCCCGCGCAGACGGGCATCCGCACGGTGGGTGAGCACACCTATGAGGTGTCCCGCCGCGCTGTCGAAGACGCGCTTGCCAATATGGACGGCCTGCTCACCCAGGCCCGCGTGGTGCCTGCCTTCCGCGACGGCAAGCCCGAGGGCTTCAAGGTCTTCTCCATCAAGAAGGGCTCCCTCTACGAGCAGCTCGGCATCCAGTCTGGTGACGTGCTCCGGCGCGTCAATGGCATCTCGCTCGACGCGCCCGACAGAGCCCTGGAGGCCTTCATGCTGCTACGGGGCGCTTCGCACCTCGAGCTCGACATCGAGCGAGGAGGGGGCCAGGTCCGCAAGGTGTACGACGTGAAGTGATTGCCGTACGGCCCTTCAGCTCCGGGCCAGTGCCGCCGCGAGCCGGGGGAGCGCATCCCCTGCCCGCGCCTCCAGGTGCACGTCCGCGAGCTCCACGCCCCGGCACTCTCCCAGGTTGAGGATGGCGATGGGCATGCGACGCTCGGACGCGCGCACCAGGAAGCGGTAGCCGGAGAAGATGGCCAGCGAAGAGCCCACCACCAGCAGCGCGTCGCCCTCCTCCAACAGGGCGAACGCCGACGCCACGGTGGGAACCGGCACGTTGTCTCCGAAGAAGACGACGTCCGGCTTGAGCGTGCCACCACACGCCAGGCACGCAGGGACCTGGAAGGAAGACAACTGCTCGGAGGTCAGGTCCGCGTCACCGTCCGGACGCAGCTCCAGCACCTCGAGGGAGAAGCCAGGGTTGAGCGACAGCAGCCGCGCCTGCAATGCCTCGCGCGCCTCCTGCGCGCCGCACGCCAGGCACCGGACCTGGGCCAGCGCGCCATGCAGCTCAATCACCCGCGAGCTACCAGCGGCATGGTGAAGCCCGTCCACGTTCTGGGTGATGAGGCCTCGGACATGGCCCGCCTGCTCCAGCTCCGCCAGCGCCGCGTGCGCCGCGTTGGGCCGGGCCGAGGAGAAGCGCGGCCAGCCCCTCAGGCTTCGCGCCCAGTAGCGCGCCCGGACCTCGGGGCGCGTGAGGAACTCGCGATGCTGAATGGGATTGCGCGCCCGCGCCCGCGTCCCGGGCCCCCGATAGTCGGGGATGCCTGACTCGGTGCTGCACCCCGCCCCGGTGAGCACCACCGTGCTGCGGCGCGTGAGCAATGAGACCAGCGCCTCCATGCTCGGAGCGAGGCTGGGAACAGGCAAGGCATCGTGCGGGGCAGTCATCGCGGCCTACATATTAACCGCGCGTCCCTGGCCGCGCCGAACGTCCGCCCTCGCCTGGGACCTCCCGGGCGCACACCTGCCCCCACCCACTCTGGCAGGCACGCCTGCCAGCCCGGCCAGCGGGGTGCTCACGCGCTCCGGGCGGAAGACAGCCTGCGCAGGAACGTCGGCGCGACGAGGAAGATCAAGAGCAGCCGTCCCACCTGGACCGCCAGCACGACGGACAAAGTGGCACGCGTGCCCAGCGCGATGGCCAGCACGGAGTCAGCGCCGCCTGGAGACGTCGCGAAGTAGGTGGTGAGCAGGTCCACGCCCGTGGCGGCGGACCAGCCCCACGCCAGCAGCAGACACCCCACCACCATCGCCACCGAGGCCGCCAGTGCGACGTGAGCGACGCGCTTCAGATCCTGCACCGCCGAGGCATCGAACTGGCTGCCCACGCGCACGCCCAGCACCCACAGGCCCAACGGGAGGAGGCCCGGAGGCCACGCGCCCACCGGCAGGCCCAGCGCCGTGAGGGGGATGCCCAGCAACACGGGCCCCAGGAAGGCACCGGCCGGCAGCTTCAAGCGCAGCCCCAGGAAACTGCCCACGACGGACACTCCCGCCGTCGTCAGCCATGCCCACAACGGTGGCGGCGAGCCCGGCAGGTCCGCCGCGCGGGCCACCGCCACGTCCGGCGTATCCCCCACCCACCGCCCCACCACCACGGCCACGAGAATCACGATGCACAGGCGCATGAACTGGAAGAGCGTCACCAGCCGCGCGTCCGCGCCCAGCTCGTCGCTCAGCGCCACCATCGCGGACGCGCCCCCCGGCATCAGCCCCAAGGTGGCGGTGCGCGAGTCCAGGTAGCCCAGCTTCGCGCACACCCACGCCACGCCCTGCGCCACGGCCACCACGCCCACCACGGCGCCCAGTGACACGGCCCAGCTTTCCGCGAGCGCGCTCCAGGCCTCCGGAGAGAAGGACGAACACAGCGCGCCCCCCAGCACCGAATGCGCCACCAGCAGCCCCCGGCGCGGCACCGGGACGTGCACGGACAGCGTCAGCGACGCGGCGATGGACACCACCATCGCCCCCAGCAATGCCCCGGCAGGCAGGTGGACGAGCTCCGCGAGTCCAGCGGCGAGCAGCGTCGCCACGGTGACGGCCACCACGCGGCGTGAGCGGCGTCCAGGCGCGGAGTCATTCGTCATCACGGCGCCGAACGTACCAATGAAGGATGGGACATGCGCCGGGTATCCGCCGAGGAAAGCCCCGCACGCTTACCCGTGCTAGACGCCCTCCTCATGCGATGCTGGCAATGGAAGTCCTTCCAGGAGCTGTCCCTCGACGAGCTGTACGACGTGCTCGCCCTGCGACAGGAAGTCTTCGTGGTGGAGCAGCGCTCCATCTACCAGGACGTGGACGGTTTCGACCGGAGCGCGGAACACCTGCTGCTCCACACGGAGTCGCAGGGTACCCGGCTGCTCGCCGGGTACTTGAGGGTGCTGCCTCCCGGTGTGAAGTATCCCCAGGAGAGCAGCCTGGGCCGCGTGGTGACGTCGCCCCGCGCACGGGCCCAGGGGCTGGGGCGCGAGCTGGTGGCGCGTGGCCTTGCCCGGCTGGACAGCCTGTACCCACAGGCCGCCGTCCACATCGGGGCCCAGCACTACCTCCAGCGCTTCTACGAAGACTTCGGATTCCAGACGCAGGGCGACGTCTATGACGAGGACGGCATTCCCCACATCGACATGGTGCGGCCAGCGGGCGGGACACGCTGACGCCGGGCCACGGCCAGCGCTCGCCGCTATGTCCCGGGTGGTCAGACGTTACATGGCCCATGCGCCGGGGACCGCGCCCCGGCCGAGGAGACGACCCGACTTGCGCCACGACCTCGCGATGGGGGCACTGCTTGCACTGCTCTCCACCACCCAGCTCGCGTGCGTCGTGGGCCCGCGCTTCACCACGTGCCCGGGTGAAGGCGGCCGGCCCTGGCTGCGCCTGGACAGTGACCACTACACGCTGCACACGGACCTCCCCGCCGAAGAGGCCCGCGAGGCCATGCAGCGCCTGGAGCGGACCCGCGCCGCCATCCTCACGTCGATGTGGCCGCAGTCCCTGGGCCAGCAGATGGCGAAGCTGGACGTCTACGTGCTTCAGAACCCGCGCGAGTTCGAGGGCCTCTACCCACGCCGCGTGCGCGCCTTCTTCTTCCGCTCCGACAGCGAGGCACTCATCGTCCTGTCGGGACGGCCCGGCACTTGGGAGCAGACCTTCTCCGGAATGTCCCTGGCGTCCTCATCCTCACTGAACCACGAACTCGCCCACTACCTGAGCGCCTATCCACTCTCTCGTCAGCCCCGCTGGTTGTCCGAGGGCCTGGCCGAGTACCTCGAAACGCTGCGCCTCTCGGAGGATGGACAGACTGCTGTCGTTGGCGTGCCGCACTGGACGGCCATCGCGCAAATGACGTCCTGGCTCGACGGCGTCCGGCGGGACGTGGCACGAGGCTGGACGATGCAGCGAGTCCTCCAGTGGGACCGAACCCTGGAGGCTCGCGAGCAAGACCAGGCCGTTGGCACGAACTACGCAGGGAGCTGGCTGCTGGTGCATTGGCTGCTGAATGAGCGGCCCCAGCCCTTCGCCGAATACCTGGCGCTGCTCAACCAGGGAGTCGCCCCTGAGCAGGCACTCGCGCGGGCGCTGCCCGAGCTGATGTCCCCCTCGCTCGACGGCGTGCTCTACGACTACCTGCGCAACCGCCGTTTCGTGCAGCGAACCGTCTCCGTGCCGTCCGTGGGAACGGCCTTCGTCGAGGAGTACCTCGATGACGCCCAAGTCCATGCCATCCGCGCCAGGCTCGCCGCGCTGGGGGCACACCTGGCGCATCGGGAACCCTTCATCACCAACCGCCAGAAGGTGGCGAGGGACGAACTCGACGAGGCGCTCCGGCTGAACCCCACGGGACTCCTGGCGCTGTCCGCGAAGCTGCGCGGCGCGCCACCGTCCGAACAGGTGGCCATTGGCCGAAGCATCGTGGAGGCCCATCCCCACGAGAGCGAGGCGTGGCTGCTGCTGGGCATGGCGCTGCGGCACGCCCCCGCCGCGGAAGAGGAGCGCGAGGCCACCTATCGCGAAGCCCTGCGGCTCGATCCGCGCAACGCCAACGCGGCGCGTGAGCTGGCGTGGATGCTCATCAACCAGGACCGGAGCGAGGAAGCCCTGCCGCTGGCGCGCTGGGCCGTGGCGCTCGCGCCGTGGAGCCCCAACGCCCTGGACACGCTGGCCCTGGCGCTGGCCGGCACCGGCGCCTGCGAGGAGGCACGGCAGGCGGAGCACCGGGCCCTGGAGTTCATCCAGGAGGAAGGCGCACCGGAGCTGGAGAACCTGCTCCGCCAGCGCATCGCCGGGCTCGAGGACGGCACCCTTTGCGTGGCGTCCCCGCCCGGCACCTGAAGCACGGAGGCTGGCGATGGGCCGACAACACTTCCCGGACGCAGTCTGTCGCGTACCTCACGCGCCGGGGGGCTGGGGCGGCCGGCGACTTCGTGGACCCATGACGCAATGCGCGTCCATGGCTTTCCTGCGAGGCCATGAGCCAGTTCACTCACATCGTCGACAATCCCTTCACCGGCGACGTCGCCGCTTCGGTCGAGCCCACGTCGCCCGCGAAGCTGGACACCGTGCTGGAGCGAGCCCGCGCCGCGTCGCGCGCGCTGCGCGCCCTGAGCGTGGCGGAGCGCGTGAAGCTGGTGCTGCGCGCGTGCGAGGCGATGGAGAAGAACACCGACGCCATCGCACGGGACATCACCCGGCAGATGGGCAAGCCGCTGTCCCAGGCCCGGGGTGAGGTGGGCGGCATGGCGGGACGCCTGCGTCACATGGCCGCCATCGCCGAGGAATCCCTGGCGGACATCGTCCTGCCGCCCAAGGACGGCTTCGAGCGGAGAATCGCGAAGGAGCCGCTGGGCGTGGTGCTGGACCTGCCCGCCTGGAACTACCCACTCCTCACCGCGGTGAATGCCATCGCGCCCGCCGTGCTCGCGGGCAACGCGGTCATCGTGAAGCACTCACCGCGCACGCCCCTGTGCGGTGGCCACTTCGCGCGCGCCTTCGCCGAAGCAGGCGCGCCCGACGGCGCGGTGCAGGCCATCTTCCTGGACTACCCAGGCACGGAGCAGCTCGTCGGTGACGCGCGGGTGGACCACGTCCTCTTCACGGGCTCGGTGCTCGGCGGCCACAGAATGCAGACGGCCGCGCGTGAGCGATTCCTCCACATGGGCCTGGAGCTGGGAGGCAACGACCCGGCCTACGTCGCGCCGGACTGTGACTTCGACAAGACGGTGGAGAACATCGTCGACGGTGCCATGTACAACGCGGGGCAGAGCTGCTGCGCCGTGGAGCGGGTGTACGTGCACCGCTCGCTGTACGAGCGCTTCATCACCGCCGCGGAGCCACTCGTGCGCGCCTACGTGCTGGGCGACCCGGAGTCCGAGCGGACGACGATGGGCCCCATCGCCCAGCCCTGGCACCCCGCCGAGCTGCAGTCCTTCGTCCAGGATGCCATGAGCCTGGGCGCACGGCTCGTCACGGGTGGCCGCGCGGCACAAGTGGAAGGACGGGGCCGGTTCTTCGAGCCCACCCTGCTCCGCGACGTGTGCCACCAGGCGCGGCTGATGCGCGAAGAGTCCTTCGGGCCACTGCTGCCCATCGCGCCGGTGGACTCGGATGAGGAGGCCCTGGCGCTGATGAATGCCTCGCGGCTGGGCCTCACCGCGAGCGTGTGGACATCCGACCGGGAGCGCGCGGACCGGCTGGCGCGGCAACTGGAAGCGGGCACCGTCTACATGAACCGCTGTGACGCGCTGGACCCCGCGCTGCCATGGAGCGGCGTGAAGGACTCCGGACGCGGCGTGACGCTGAGCGCGCTGGGCTTCGACGCCCTGACGCGGCCCAAGGCGCTCCACTACCGCCTGCGTTTCTGACGCGCGGCTACAGCTTGCGCAGCCTCACCCGCTTCACCTTGTGGTCGGGGCCCTTGAGGAGGATGAGGCGCGCGCGCGAACGGGTGGGCGCGATGTTCTGGGCCAGGTTGGGCCCGTTGATTTCACCCCACACCGACTCGGCGAGCTGAATCGCCTGCTCGTGGTTCAGCTCGGAGAACCGGCGGAAATAGCTGCGCTCGTCGCGAAACGCCGTCTGCTGGAGCTTGAGGAAACGGTTGACGTACCAGCGGCGGATGTCGTGCTCGTGCGCGTCCACGTAGATGGAGAAGTCGAAGAAGTCGGAGAGGAACGTCGCCGGCATCTGCTTCCCCTCCTGCGCCCCGGCCTGGAGGACGTTGAGCCCTTCCAGGATGAGGATGTCGGGCTGGCGGACCACCTGCGCCTCACCGGGCACCACGTCGTAGACGAGGTGCGAATACACCGGCGCCGCCACCTCCGCGCGTCCGGCCTTCAGCTCCGCCAGGAAGCGCACCAGGGCGCGCCGGTCGTAGCTCTCCGGGAAACCCTTGCGCTTCATCAAGTCGCGCTCGGTGAGGACGTCGTTGGGGAAGAGGAACCCGTCCGTCGTCACCAACTCCACGCGCGGGTGGTCCGGCCACCGCTTCAGCAGCGCCTGGAGGATGCGCGCCGTCGTGCTCTTGCCCACCGCCACGCTCCCCGCGATGGCGATGATGTACGGCACCTTCTGCGCCGAACCTCCCAGGAAGGCTTGCTGCTCCGCCCACAGCCGCTGCGCCGCGGCCACCTGCAGGTTCAGCAACCGGGACAAGGGCAGGTAGACGTCCACCACCTCGTCCAGGTCGAGGTGCTCTCCCAGGCCCCGCAGTCCATCAATGTCCTCGGACTTCAGCGGCAGAGGCGTAGCGGCACGCAGCGCCCGCCAGGCCTCCCGTTCCAGGTCGATGAACATGGATGGGGACAGACCGGTGGCTAAGGCCATGGATTCCACTCCAGGAGATGAACATCCTAGCCGCCGCGTAGCACAGCCGAGACATTCACGCTCGGACGTTCAGGTGCCAGCCGCAGGATCCCACCCGTAGAAGCGCTTCAGCTCCTCATAGAGCTCCGGCGTCTTCTCCTGCATTTGCCGGGGTTTCTCGAAAAACGACTCGGTGGCCACCGCGAAGAACTCGGCCTCGTTGAGCCCACCGTAGTCATCCAGCACCTGCCGTTCCCGGCGCTGGCCCTGCTGAAGCTTGTGGAAGTGCTCGCTCATCACCGCGCTCCAGGCCCGGTAATGCGAATACGCGCGCAGGTTGGGCGTGCCATCGAAGGCGCCGTCGGCCCGGTCCAACACGTGGGCGAACTCATGCGTGGCGGTGTCGTGACCATCGCCGGGGTTGCGCAGCCCCGCGAGCACCGACTCCCACGAGAGGATGACGGAGCCCCAGTTCTTCGCCTCGCCCAGCACCCCTCCCGTGCGGTCCGGGATTCGGAAGGCGCTGGGATAGACGATGACCTCCCGCAGCCGGTCGTAATACGACAGGCCCAGGTGCACCACGAGCTGCACCGCGGTGGCGGATATCACCACGCGAATCTCGTCGGTGACCTCCAGGCCGCCGGCGCCGATGAACTCCTTCTCCCACGCGAACACCTTGAGCTTGTCCAGGAAGGACTGCCGCAGCTCCGGGGAGAGGGTGCGGAAGAAGGGCACGCGCGCGTCGAGGTAGCCCAGCCAGGCCTCCGGAAAGGGGCGGCGAAGCAGTCGCCGACGCCGGAACTGGCGGATGAAGGAGAACATGCGCCCTGGCATAGCAGACGTGTACGGCGCGAGGAGCACCTCCCGGGGCGAAACTGGAGGTAGATTGCACCTCGCGGGCCCGGCCGGCAGCCCCTTTCACGGACGTGCAACGAGTGATGAGCAGACGCGTGTGGGTTCGATGCGCGGCGCTGGGGCTGAGCCTCCTGGCGTCCCAGGCACCGGCGCAAATCACGGAGTCAGACCCGGTCGTCGAGGAAGTGGTGGTCCGCGGACCGGAGAAGACCCAGCCGGACACGGTGCGCGCCTATGCGCGTGTGGGGGAAGGAGACCCGCTCACGCTCGAGGACCTGGCCAAGGTCGAGCGGCGGCTGGTCGCCACGGGCCTCTTCCAGGAGGTGAAGGTCAGCTACGAGCCTTCCGGGCCGGGCCGGGTGCGGCTGATTCTGGAGGTGGAGGACAAGGCCTCCTGGGTGGTGGCGCCCACCTTCGTGCTGCAATCCGACAACGTCGGCGGCGGCGTGCTGTACGCGGAGAACAACCTCTGGGGCCGCAGCAAGAAGTTCGCGACCGCGGCCCAGGTGAGCACGGCGGAAAGCGGCATCTTCGCGGGCTTCCTGGACCCGAACCTCTTCGGGCTGCCCCAGCTCCGCTTCAGCCTGGAAGGCCAGCTTCGCAGCGACCGGGTAGATGAGTACCAGGCCGGCTCCGGCCAGCGGCGTCCCGAGGTGGTGCGACGGACGCGGATGAACTCCGCGTCCATCGCCGGAGAGCTGGGCTTCCTGCTGTTCGAGCGCGTCCGCGCGGCGGCCAAGTACCGGCTGATGTCCATCGACGCGAAGTCCCCCGACACCTCCGAGGAGGTGACGACGCCCGCGTTCTCCCTGGGCCCGTCGCAGCAGGATGCGTCCCTGCGGCTGATGGTGGGCATCGACACGCGGCAGAACCTGCACGCGGTGATGGAGGGCCTCAACCTGGAGGCTTCCTACGAGCGCTCCAATCCCAGCGTCGGCAGTGACTTCCGCTACGAGCGCTTCGGACTGCTGTACCGCCATGGCCTGCGGCTGGTGGGTGAACACAATCTGGTGCTGCGCGGCGAGGCCGTGGCGGGGGTGGACCTGCCGTTCCATCAGGAGTTCGTGATGGGCGGCAATTCACTGCGCGGCTTCGTCTACCGCCAGTTCCGGGGCGACACGCGCCTGTCCTTCACCGCCGAGTACCACTTCCCCCTCTTCACGGTGAACCCGCTGTCCTTCCGCGGCGTCGCCTTCTCCGACACGGGGATGATGATGTGGCGCAAGCTGCCCGGGGACCGGGAGTTGCGGGACGTCAATGGGCGCGTGGTGCGCAGCTACCTCCCGGACGCGGCAGGCGGGCTGGGGAACGCCACGGTGGCCCAGGGCGTGGGCGCCGGCCTGCGGCTGTACCTGCGCAACATCGTGCTGCCCCTGGTGGGCGTGGACGCGGCCTACAGCGTCAACTCGGGCGAGTTCCGCTTCTATCTGGTGGCGGGGGTGAATCCGTCCTAGGGACGACACGTCAGGCGGCCCCGCGGTGGGGCGTCGGGTGCGGCGCGCCATGCCTCCATGTCATGAGGACATGCGCGTCTCCCCTCCCCGCTTCCCGCGAGTCCGCCATGTCCGACGAACGCTTCACGACCAGCCGCGAGGTCTACCACCGCATCCAGTGGGACCCGCGGTTCGACCCCCGCGAGTTCACCATCGGCTACGACGCCCATGGTGAGACGCGCGAGGAGATGCCATTCGCGGCCTTCGTTCCAGATGGCGAGATTCCCTGGCACCGCGTCTGGTACTTCAAGCGGGGCCACCAGGTGGTCTGGGACCGCGAGCAGCGCTTGGACCTGCTGAATTCGCCGCAACCTCCGCCCGGGTAGCGCGTTGAAGGGGTACGGAGGCGAAAATCACGAGCATGTTGCGAACCCTTCGCGGAGGTGAAGCCCCTCATCCGGGCGGCGCTGGCCCCCTGAACCAGCGGCTATCCGTCGAAGCGCCTCCGCCGCAGGTCCAGCATCCACGCCTCCAGCGCGGCCACGGCCTCGTCGGGCGGAGACTCGGGCAGCACCGAGTCCGCCCGCGCGGCTTCGAGCACCTCGAATGCGCGGGACACCTCACCGCGCCACCGCTCGCTCAGGGCCTCCGGAAGCTCGCTTTTCTCCCCGCGCAGCTTCTGCTCCACCAGGGCATGGGCCTCCGCGAAGCCGTACTGCGACAGCAGCTCCGTGACGTCCGTCTCCACCACGCCGGTCCGCAGCGCATGGGTCCCCGTCAACGTGGTGCGCAGCACGTAGAGCAGCCGCTTCGCCGAACGGAAGCCGCTCTTCTCCCACTCGCGCAGCTGTCCCTGGGCAAAGCCGTTGTAGTGCCGGTACATCTTGCGCGACAGCACCGCGCGCACCAGCGGACGCAGCGACTCCAGTTCCGGAGACACGCGCAGGGGAATGGCCCCCAGCACCCGCTCCAGGTAGTTCCCATTGCCTTGCAGGATGCCCTGGAGCACCGGCAGCAGTTCGTTGGACGAGTAGTCCACCTCCACACCCTCCAGCACCTCCAGTCGCTCCGTGGGGACGTGCACGGGCTGCAGCGTCAACAACGCCGCGGTATTCGCGACGTGGATGGACTTCAGGTCCAGGTCGCTGTCCGGCGAGGGGAAGCCATAGGCGTGCGCTCCGGACAGGGAGACGACCAGATGCGTGCGGTGCCGGGACTCCTCATCCAGCACCCGGTCCGCCATCGCGCGTTGATGTTCCGTCAAGGTGCCCTTCATTCCGAATCCCTCCACCCCATGGCCGGGGCCTCCGGCGCGTCACGTCCCAGCGGCCCGGGTTCCTTCAGCACCCAGCGCCGCGCCAGCTCCTCGCCCACGCGCCGCAGCAACCGGTCCGCGCGCTCGAAGTCCGGATGCTCCGGCAGACGGCTCTCCCGGTGCGCGGCCTCCAGGTCCGGCGCAAGGGCCTCCGCGTCCCGCAGCACGTCCTCCAGCGGCACGCGGCCCGCCTTGATGTCCAGCAGCCGCGCCTTCAGTGCGCCAGAGGCTTCGAAGACGGGCGTGCCCTCGCGCAGCCATCCAGTCGCCGTGGCCACCAGCCTCAGCAGGTTGTAGGCGTTCTTCGGGCGCAGCTCGCGCGCGGAGGGAGGCCGTTGACCGCCGCTTCGCGCATAGGCGGTGAGCGCCTTGAAGTCGTTGGCCGCCAGCAGCCCCTGGTCCCAGAGCGAGCGATAGAGCTGCTTCACGTAGGTCTTCGCCGCCAGTAGCGCGTCCTGCGCCGACGGCGCCTCGCGGGGCGACACGGCCGACAGCCGGCGCGCCACCTCGTCCAGGTCCGGCGCGGGCTCCTCGCACAGCCATTCGAGCAGCAGGTCCCGATGCTCCGCCAGTCGCTGGCTGCGCGTGAGCTTGTCGAGCTGGCTCATGGCATAACGCCCGAAGCTGCCGAACAGGGCCTTGGACACGAAGGCGTCGCGCTCCGCCAGGAGCCACTCGCCCACCGGGTCCAACGCCTTCGCGCCCGGCACGAAGAGCGTCTCCAGCGTGTTCGGGTCCGCGCGGAGCGCCTGCTCCACCGCCTTGTGGACCTCCCAGTACGTGGTGCTGCCATCCGCGCTCACCAAATCCCTGGGCGCGTCCACCAGTCCGAACCGCCAGGGGAGCGGCAAGGCGAACACGCCGCGCACATCCACGTCCGAGCGCTCGTCGGCGAGCCCCCATGCATGGCTGCCCACGCGCGTCTCCAGCACCACACACGGCGTCAGCGCGCTCCAGGCCGCCTCGCGGCGCTGGGCGAACTGCACCTGCCCCGGGCGCCGGGGCACCAGTTCGTCCCGCGCGAACCACACCTCCCCCACGCCGACAATCTGCACGTCGAAGCCGCCGTCATGCGCGCGGACCACACGGCCCACGACGCCCTGCGGAATGCGGCGGCCTCCCGAGGCCAGGCGCTCCACGCGCGTCGTCACCTCGGTGCCGTGGGGCAACGGCACCGACAACCGGTCCACCTGCTCCAGCCCCCGGATGCGCGCGCCGCCCGGGGAGGGAGCCTCCGTCGATGAATCACTCATGGGGTCGTCACCTCTCGAATCAGTGCGAAAGCCGCCCAGGGACGGCGGGACGAGTGCCCCCCTGACCCGACCCGAGGCGGGCCTCAGCGCCGGGTAGACGCCGCCGCATCACGGCCCAGCTCCGCCGCCAGCCGCTCGTCAGGGTCCGGCCGCTTGTCGCGCAGGGTGACGAACTCCTCGGCCGCGGTGGGGTGGATGCCCACGGTGGCATCGAGCTGCTTCTTGGTGACGCCACACTTCACCGCCACCGCCAGTCCCTGGATGATTTCCGGCGCGTCCGCCCCCACCATGTGACAGCCGAGCACGCGGTTGGACTCGCGCTCCACGACCACCTTCATCATGGTGCGCTCGTTGCGCCCGCTCAGGGTGTGCTTCATGGGGCGGAAGCTGGTGACGTAGATGTCCAGCTTCCCATGGCGCTCCCGCGCCTCCTGCTCCGTCAGTCCCACGGAAGCCACGGGCGGCTGGCTGAAGACAGCCGACGGTACGTTGGAGTGGTCCATCTGCGTCGGGTTATCGTTGAAGAGCGTCTCCGCCAGGGCACGCCCTTCTGAGATGGCCACCGGCGTGAGGTTGATGCGGTCGGTGATGTCGCCCACCGCATAGATGCTCTCCACCGAGGTGCGGGACCACGCGTCCACCACCACCGCGCCGCGCGCGTCCAGTGTCACTCCCACTTCCTCCAGTCCCAGTCCCCCCGAGTTGGGAACGCGCCCGGTGGCGAACAGCACCGCGTCCGCCTCCACCGTCTCGCCCCCTCCCGTCAGCAGGCTCACCCCACCCTCGGCGCGCTTTTCGATGTCCCGGATGAAGGTGTCCGTCATCAGCTCGATGCCCTTCTTGCGCATCTCGTCCGTGAGGAAGGAGCGGACGTCGTCATCGAACCCGCCCAGCACGCTGGCGCCGCGAATCAACATCGTCACCTTGGAGCCCAGCCCGTGGAAGACGCCCGCCAGCTCCACGCCGATGTACCCGGCCCCGACGACGGCCAGCCGCCGGGGCAGCTCGGGGAAGGACAGCGCCTCATCGGAGGTGATGGCGTGCTCGATGCCGGTGATGTCGGGCGGAAGGTAGGGCCGCGAGCCGGTGGCAATCAGGATGCGCTCGGCCGTGTACAGCTTTCCGGCCACCTCCACCGTGTGCGGGTCCACCACGCGCCCGCGCCCTTCCAGCAGCGTCACGCCCGAGTCGCGCAACAGGCGCGCATACACGCCACGCAGCCGGTCCAACTCCTTGTCCTTGGCGGCCAGCAGCTTGCTCCAGGTGAACAGCGGCTCCTGGACCGTCCAGCCATAGCCCTCCGCGTCCTGGAACTCCTCCCGGAAGTGCGCGCCGTACACCAGGAGCTTCTTGGGCACGCAGCCACGGTGGACACACGTGCCGCCCACGTCGCGGTCCTCACACAGCGCCACCCGGGCCCCGTGTGCCCCGGCCCTGCGGCTGGCCGCCACACCGCCAGAGCCGCCGCCAATGGTGAACAGGTCGAAGTCGTATCGGGCCATGCGTTTTGACTCTCCTCGGTGGCATTCGCGAATGAGCCTGAAGAGATAGCGCTCGGATGGGGCGTCGCGCACGGTCGACGTGCGCCTCCGCCGCGTAATCCGGGTCGCCCCACTCGCCGCGTGTCAAGCGCCGGACAGGGCCAGGACGCTGTCCCGCAGGCGGCCCAGCAAGAGCCGCGTCACTTCCAGCTCCGCCCGGCACCGCTCGAGCCGCTCGGGCATGTCCTCCAGCAGCCCGGAGTCCGCCTGCAATTCGATGTCGCGGGCCTGCGACTCCAGTGCGCTGGCGCCGAACCAGGCCGCGTTCGATTTGAGCGTATGCGCCGCCCGGCCCAGGTCGTCCGCGTGCCCACGCACCAGCGCCGAGTACGCGTCCTCCAGGAGCGCCGGCATGCTGTGCAGCGCGGTGTCGATGAGCTCGGGGAGAATCTGCGCCGCCTGCGCCCCCAGCTCCGCCCACAGCCGGGCGAGCGCGGCAGACTCCAGGCCCGGGATGCGCGCCGCGTCCGGCAGGCCTTCCATGACTGTTTGCAGCGGCGTCAGCGCGACCGCGCCGCTCGCGACCCGCCGCTCCGGCGCCACCTCCGAACGCCGGGGCTGGCAGCGCAGCAGCGCCGCCGTCAGCGCCTCCACGCGGATGGGCTTGCCCAGGAAGTCATCCATGCCCGCCGAGAAGCACTGCTCCCGGTCGGAGTCCATGGCGTTGGCCGTCATCGCGATGACCCAGGGCTGCGCCTTGGGCGGCAGTTCCTGGCGGATGCGGCGCGTGGCCTCCAGGCCGTCCATCTCCGGCATCTGCAGGTCCATGAGGACCGCGTCGTAGCGCTTCTGGGACAACGCCTGCAGCGCCTGGCGTCCGTTCAGCGCCACGTCAGCGCGGTAGCCGAGCCGCTCCAGCACGAGCAGCGCCAGCTTCTGATTGGTGGCGTTGTCCTCCACCAGGAGGATGTCCAGCGGCACGGTGTCCCCCGGCCGCTCCTCCGGAAAGGGCCCCGCTTGCGAGGGCCGCGTCTGCCGGGGCTCCGGGAGCTGGGGAAGGTGCTGCGAGAAGCACGACACCAGCGCGTCGTAGAGCTGCGAGTCCTTCAGCGGACGCGACAACACGGCCGCGAACAGGCCCTCGGGGGGATTGCCCCGCCGGCCCGGCGTCGACACCAGCACCAGGGGAAGGGCCCGCGTCTCATCGCGCTGCCGGATGCGCTCGGCCAGCGCGGTGCCATCCAGCCCCGGCATGTGGTGGTCGATGAGCACCGCGTCGAACGAAGCCCCCGCCTCGAGTTGGGCGAGCGCCTCCATCCCCGACGCGGACTCCACGGGCACCAGGCCCCACGCCTGGAGCTGCCGGCCCAGCAACCTGCGAAACAGGGCGTTGTCATCCACGACGAGCACGCGCCGGCCCTGCAGTAGCCCCTGCTCCTGGCGCGGCTGCACCGCGTAGGCCTGTGGCGCAGCCTGGGCGCGCAGGGTGAAGCGGAAGGTGGTGCCTTGTCCGGGCACGCCCTCACTCTCCACCCAGATGGTGCCGCCCATGGCCTCCACCAGCCGCTTGGAGATGGCCAACCCCAGCCCCGTGCCACCAAAGCGCCGCGATACGGAGGCATCCAACTGGTTGAACGGCTGGAACAGCCCGGTGCGCCGGTCGTCGGGAATCCCGGGGCCGGTGTCCTGCACGCTGAAGGTCAGCTCCCAGTCCGCCGCACCCTCCGCGCCGCCCAGGGCCAATCCCTCCACGCTCACCACCGCGCCGCCGTGCTCGGTGAACTTGAGCGCGTTCCCCACCAGGTTGAGCAGCACCTGGCGGAGGCGCGACGCATCGCCCACCAGCATCTGCGGCAGATGCGGCGCGAGGTCACACCCCAGGTCCAGCCCCTTCTCGCTGGCGCGCACGGCCATCAGGTCCAGGACGGACTCCACGCACTGGCGCAAGTCGAAGGGCCGCAGCTCCGCCTCGAAGCGACCGGCCTCGATTTTGGAGAAGTCCAGTACGTCGTTGAGCAACGTCAGCAGCGCCTCGCTGCTCTGCCGGATGGTGGCGACGAAGTCGCGCTGCTCTTCCGTCAGCGCCCGGTCCAGGAGCAGGCCCGTCATGCCGATGATGGCGTTCATCGGCGTGCGGATTTCGTGGCTCATGGTGGCCAGGAACAGACTCTTGGCCTGATTGGCCGCCTCCGCCGCCTTGCGTGCCCGTTCGAGGTCGGTGATGTCGTGGTAGATGGCGATGAAGCCGAGCTGCCGCCCGCCCACCGACACCGGCAGCGCCCGCAGCTCCACGTCCACCACGCTGCCATCCTTGCGGACCCGCCGGGTGACGGAGCGCAGCCGCCCGCGCTGCACGACCTCGCGCGACGCCTGCTCCGCTTCCGGGAGGACGGTGGGCTCGGTGGCGACCAGTTCGAAGATGTGCTTGCCGAGCGCTTCCGCTGGCGAATATCCGAACAGGCGCGTGGCCTCGGGGTTCCACGACAGCACGCGAAACTGGCGGGTGATGGTGATGATGGCCACCGGGCTGTTGATGACCACCGCCTCGAAGAACTCCTTCTGCTGCCGGAGCGAGGCCTCCACCTCCAGGCGGGCCGTCATGTCATGGAGCTGCAAGACCCAGCCCCCGTCCTCTTCTCCGGACAGGGGCAGCGTCACCACCCGCAGGTAGTGCGCGGGGCCGGAGCCGCCCGGGCGATGTCCAGCCAGCTCCGTCTCGCGTAGGGCGGCATCGGCGGGAACCCGGGGCTCGGGAGGACGCCAGCCGGGCAGGAGCAGCCCCACCGGCTGCCCCACGAGTCTGCCACGCGGCCCGAAGATGCGTTCCGCGGCGCGGTTGACCTCCACGATGCGCTGCCCAGCATCCAGCACGAGCACCCCATCCCGCGAGTGCTCGAAAATCGCTGCATGTGCGCTTGACGCCAGGTCAGCCACCCTTCCCCCTGCCACGAGAATGAAGGCCCGCTCGGACCGCATCATGCCAGACGCGCGCGCGGACCAAGTCGGTGTTGCGACGAGCCGTCAGCGGCTGTTCCACCAGGCCTTGAACTCGTTCCAGGAAATCTTCCCGGTGCGGTCCGTGTCGACGATGTCGACGGCGATTTCCAACTCCTCGTCGGAGATGTTCTGCCCCAGCGCCTCCAGCAAGCGCGCGAACTCCGCACGGTCGATGGTGCCGGTCCGGTCGCGGTCGTACCGCTGGAAGATGTCGAGCACCTCGTCGCCGGAGCTGGTGAACTCGTCCACCGCGGCGTGGACGGGCGCCAGGGGCTGGAGCCCCGCGGACGTCGTCTCCACCTGCTCGACGAAGGGCGCCCCTGTCGTGGGCCGCTCACGCCGGGACTTGGAGGTCCGCCGCGTCGCCGCCTTGCGCGTGGTGGCCTTCTTCGCGGGGGGCTTCCTGGCCGCTGCCTTCTTCGCCGTCGTCTTCTTCGCGGGGGCCTTCTTCGCCGCCGCCTTCTTCGCCGTGGTCTTTTTCGCCGTCGTCTTCTTCGTGGTGGTTTTCTTCTTCGCGGTGGTCTTCTTCGCGCCGCGCGCCTTGCCAGCCGCCTTCTTCGGCGTGGCCTTCTTCGCCGTCGCGGTACGCCGGGATGACTTCTTCGCAACAGCCGTCTTGCGTGACTTCGTCGCCATGATGAACCCCTCCCTGGACGGCGCGCATCGTAGCGCTCCCTCGTTCGGGTCCAAGCATCGGCGCGCGCCCCAACCCACCCATTATGGGGTGCGGCCTCCGTCCCCTGGCGAACGCGGACCGTGGGGAGGGCCTGGAATCAAGCCCAAAACATGGTCCAAGATGACCCACCCCGCGCATTCAAAGCCCAGGCTACCCTGGAACCCCGGGAGGCAAACTGCTAGCAGGCCGTCCGCCAGCCTTCTTGACTGCTTGCCGCACTGTGTTGGTAGCAAGAAGGGCCCGCGAGATGTTCACATGCCGCCGTGCGCCGCGAACAGGGCCGCCCGCACGCTCGCTACTGCGCCGCCAATCCTGCCCGGCCCCCACTGGAACCCCGCGTCGGAATGAATGACTCGCTAGAGACCCTCCTGGCCGATGGCATCATCGAAGCCATCATCGGCCAGCTGAAGACGGGCAAGGAGGCCGAGGTATGGCTGGTCCAGCATGCCGGCCAGGTGGTCGCGGCCAAGCTGTACAAGGAGCGCCACGAGCGCAACTTCCGCAACAACGCGGGCTACCGGGAAGGCCGCGAGGTGCGCAACTCGCGCACGCGCCGCGCCATGGAGAAGGGCAGCCGCTTCGGCCAGAACGCCGCCGAGGACGCCTGGAAGAGCGCGGAGTCTGACTCGCTCTACAAGCTGCACGCCCAAGGGGTGCGCGTGCCCACGCCGGTGCTGTTCTACGAGGGCATCCTCCTCATGGACTGTCTCTTATACAATCTCCGAGCCCACGAGACGCTCA
>NZ_VHLC01000079.1:0-42611 GCF_006547355.1 Myxococcus sp. AB036A
GTGGTGGGCGGGAGGGGACAGGGCACATGAGGTGGGAAGAGATGGGCGAGACGCCCCGGGAGGACAGGCGCGGAGGCAGGGACGGCGGTACGAAGGCGTCCTCCGGTCGCCCCTCCCTGCTGGCCGTGCTGGCGGAGAAGCCCTCGGTGGCGCGCGACATCGCGCGGGTGCTGGGGGCGAACGAACGCGGTGAGGGCTGGCTGCGCGGCAATGGCTACGTGGTGACGTGGGCCATCGGGCACCTGGTGGGTCTGGCGCAGCCCCATGAGATTCGCGCGGACTGGAAGAAGTGGAGCCGCGCGCTGCTGCCCATGCTCCCGGCGGACTGGCCGCTGGTCGTCTCCAAGGAGACGCGCAGTCAGTTCGAGGTGGTGAAGCAGGTGCTCAACGCGCCGGAGGTGTCCTCGGTGGTGTGCGCCACAGACGCGGGGCGCGAGGGCGAGCTCATCTTCCGGTACATCTACGACGCGGCGAAGTGCCGCAAGCCGGTCCAGCGGCTGTGGGTGTCGTCGCTGACGGAGCGGGCCATCCAGGACGGCTTCCGCCGGCTCGCGGACGGCCGTGAATACGAAGCGCTGGCCGCCGCAGCCATGGGGCGCAGCCGGGCGGACTGGCTGGTGGGGATGAACCTGTCGCGCCTGTACACGCTGGCGCACGGGGGCCATGGAGAGATGCTGAGCGTGGGCCGGGTGCAGACGCCCACGCTGGCCATGGTGGTGGAGCGCGAGCTGGCCATCCGCGACTTCGTGCCGCGTGACTACTTGGAGCTCGTGGCCACCTTCGCGCCCAGGGCGAAGGGGGTTCCGCCGGACGCGTTGTACAAGGGCACGTGGTTCCGCTCGGGCCCGGATGGCAAGCCCGTGGCGCCCCCGGGCTTCGAAGGCGTGCGCGAGGCGCGGCGGCTGGATGCGAACGGCGTGGAGGCGCAGGCCATCATCGACCGGGTGCGCGCCGGGCGGGCCATCATCGAATCGCTGGAGTCAGAGGAGAAGAGGATGGCGCCTCCGCTCCTCTACGACTTGACGGAGTTGCAGCGGCACGCCAACCGGCTCCACGGCTTCAGCGCGCAGCGCACGCTGGAGGTGGCGCAGGCGCTCTACGAGAAGCACAAGCTGTTGAGCTATCCGCGCACCGCCAGCCGGCACCTGTCGCGCACCGTGGCGGACACGCTGCCGGAGGTGGTGAACGCCATTCGCGGGCCCTACGAGGAGGACCTGGCCGTCGGTACGGGGGCTCGGGCGCTGGGCAAGCGCTATGTGGATGACGCGAAGGTGACGGACCACCACGCCATCATCCCCACGCCCACGTCGCCGGGCGGGGTGCGGCTGTCTCCGGACGAGCAGCGCGTCTATGACCTGGTGTGCCGGCGTCTGCTCCAGGCGTGGCACGAGGACCACGTCTGGCGGGTCACCACGGTCATCACCGCGGTGACGTCGGAAGGAGCGCCGCCCGTGGTGGACCGCTTCCAGAGCACGGGCACCCAGGTGGAGCAGGTGGGCTGGAAGGTGCTGGACATTGGCGGCGGACAGAAGGCGCCGCGGCTGAAGTCGGAGGGGCGCAAGGGCGAGGACGCGGAGCGGGAGCCGGAGGACGAGCCCCAGACGCTGCCGTCGGGGTTGGCGCGCGCGCAGCCGCAGTCCGTGGAGGACGTGGAGGCGGTGAAGAAGCGCACGCGTCCGCCTCCGCGCTTCACGGATGCGACGCTGCTGACGGCCATGGAGTCGGCGGGGCGGGCGCTGGATGAGAAGGAGCTCGCGGACGCGATGCGCGAGACGGGCCTGGGGACTCCCGCCACCCGCGCGGCCATCATCGAGGTGCTGCTGGACCGCGAGTACCTGCGCCGCCGGGGCAAGGTGATGGAGGCCACGGAGAAGGGCATCCATCTCATCCAGGTGGTGCACCCGGATGTGAAGACGCCGGCCATGACGGGCCAGTGGGAAGCGTGGCTCCAGCGCATCGAGCGTGGTGAAGGCCAGCTCGATGAGTTCATCCGAGGCATTGAGGCGTATGTCATCGAGGTGGTGGGCCATGGCGCCACCGCACCGCAACGTCCTCCGCGCAACGAGGTGTTGGGGGTTCCACCTGGAGCAGGTTGGGGGCAGGGCGGTGCGGCGCAGGTGGCGAGCGAGGCCGCAGCGCACGGCGCTGGCGCGGGAGCGCGTGGCCCTGGCGGGCAGGGGGCGTTCGCGGAGTCGTCTGCCGAGGGCTTCGGGGATGCTTCGGCGGGAGTGTCGGGGCGTGGCCGGCAGGGGGCGTTCACGGAGGCTTCTGCCGAGCGCTTCGCGGATGCCGCGTCGGGAGTGTCGGGGCGTGGCCGGCAGGGGGCGTTCGCGGAGGCTTCTGCCGAGCGCTTCGCGGATGCCGCGCCGGGTGTGTCGGGACAGGGACGCCCGGGCGCGTTCTCGGAGGCTTCGGAGCCGCTCTTCGGGACGCGGCGGAGCAGGACCTCGGGCTCCGTGGGGCGCTCGGAGCCTCATGGCGAGCCGCTGTCCTCCACCATGTCACCGGGCGGAGGAGCGGCCTCACGACTTCCGCGGGCGGACGGCGCGGGTTGGAACGCCGGGGCCTGGGAGAACACGGGCGCCGCTCGCGCTCCAGCGAACCGTGCGAGGACCTCGGCGTCTGCCGCGTCCACCGGGCAGCGGCCGGAGCGCGTGCGGCGCGCACCGACGGCGCCCGAGGCGCTGCGTCCGCTGCTGAAGGAGGCGTTCGGCTTCTCGGACTTCCGGCCGTATCAGGAGGCCGTGTGCCGCGCGGCCACGGCGGGAGAGGACCTGCTGCTCGTGATGCCCACGGGCGCGGGCAAGTCGCTCTGCTACCAGTTGCCGGGTCTGGCGCGCGCGGGCACCACGTTGGTGGTGAGTCCGCTCATCGCGCTGATGGAGGACCAGGTGGCGCGGCTCCAGTCGCTCGGCTTCGCGGCGGACCGCATCCACTCCGGAAGAGACCGGGCCATGTCGCGGCAGGTGTGCGCGGACTACCTGGAGGACCGGCTCGACTTCCTGTTCATCGCGCCCGAGCGGCTCGGCGTCCCGGGCTTCGTGGAGTTCCTGGCGCGCCGCACGCCCGCGCTCATCGCGGTGGACGAGGCCCACTGCATCTCCCAGTGGGGACACGACTTCCGCCCGGACTACCGGCTCCTGGGCGCGCGTTTGCCCCTGCTGCGCCCCGCGCCCGTGGTGGCGCTCACCGCCACGGCCACGCCGGACGTGCAGCGGGACATCGTCCAGCAGCTCGGCCTGCAAGGCCCCGGGGGCAAGGCGCGCACCTTCATTCACGGCTTCCGCCGCACCAACATCGCCATCGAGGTGCGGGAGCTGAACCCCGGCGCGCGCGGCGACGCCATCCAGGGACTGCTCGAGGACGAGGAGAACCGGCCCGCGATTGTCTACGCGGCCACGCGCAAGCACGCCGAGCAGCTCGCGGACCAGCTCGCGGGCGAGTTCCCCGCGGCCGCCTATCACGCGGGGCTCCAGCCTTCGGAGCGAGACCGGGTGCAGGCCGAGTTCCTCCGAGGCTCGCTGGAGGTCATCGTGGCCACCACGGCGTTCGGCATGGGCATCGACAAGGCGGACGTGCGCACCGTCATCCACGCGGCGCTCCCCGCCAGCCTGGAGGGCTACTACCAGGAGCTGGGCCGAGCGGGCCGCGATGGAAAGCCGTCGCGCGCGGTGCTGCTGCATTCGTACATCGACCGGCGCACGCACGAGTTCTTCCACAGGCGCGACTACCCGGAAGCGTACGTGCTGGAGCGGCTGTTCAAGTCCACGGCGCCGCAGCTCGAGCCCAAGGCCGTGCTCCAGGGTCGCGTGCGAGGAGACCCCGAGGTCTTCGACAAGGCACTGGAGCAGCTCTGGATTCACGGCGGCGTCGTCATGACGCCTGACGAGACGGTGATGCGCGGGAAGCCGGGCTGGTCCGCGTCGTACTCGGCCCAGCGCGATCGCAAGCTGCTGCACCTGGAGCAGATGGGGCGCTACGCGGAGGCCCATGGCTGCCGCATGAAGCAGCTCGTGGGGCACTTCGGTGACACCCAGGATTCGGGTGAACCCTGTGGCCTGTGTGACGTCTGTGCGCCGGAGGCCTGCGCCACGCTGCGCTTCGCCGAGCCGACCTCCGCGGAGCGGCACTGGCTGGAGCGCATCCTGGAGTCGCTCCAGGAGTGGGACGGACAGGCCACCGGACGGCTCCACCGCGAGTTGTTCGGAGAATCCCTGCCACGGCGCGACTTCGAGCGACTGGTGGGGGGACTGGTCCGCGCCGGGCTGACGCGCTTGGAGGTGGACTCGTTCGACAAGGACGGGCAGGTCATCTCGTTCCAGCGCCTCGCCCTGACGGACGAGGGCCGGCGCACGCGTGCGGTGGACCCCCAGCGGGTTGTTTTGCCGTTGCCCCTGGAGAAGGCCGCGAAGCGCAAGCGGGGCAAGGGCGCGGAGAAGGGCACCGCGAAGCGGGCCACGGCCAAGAAGCGTACGGTCCGCGCGAAGGCCGGGGCCGCGACGCGGCGCACGGCATCCGAATCCGATGAGGAAGACCCGCCGACGCACTGGCGCGCGAACGCTCCCTCGAAGAGCACCGCTGGGGCTCCGCGTGCGTCCCGGAGCACGGGGGCTCTGAGTGCCTCCGCGCCGGGCCGCCGCGCCGTTGCAGAGCCTTCTCCGAAGATGGTGGAGGCCTTGAAGGCCTGGCGGCTCGCGGAGGCGCGCAAGCGGCGCGTGCCCGCCTTCCGCATCCTCACGGACCGGGTGCTGGAGGCCATCGCGTCGGCCTGTCCGGAGAATGGCTCGGAGTTGATGGCCATCCACGGGGTGGGGCCCTCCCTCACGGAGCGCTACGGCGCGCAGATTCTTTCCCTCGTGGCGCGCAGGAGCTGAGCCCGGGCGCCTCGCGGAAGGAGGCGGCCTTCCCACGAAGGGAAGGGCGTTTCCCTCCGCGCGCCACGGAGATTCCAGCGCAAGTCCGGGGGCGGGGCGCAAGGGGCCGCGTCTCCACGCCCGCAGGAACGGGCAGCGTGCGGCCAGGCAACGAATCATCTTCACCGTGCTGCCGGGCAGTGCAGGCGGCGTCCGCGCATCGTCACGTTGGACCGGCCAAACCAGCGGACTTGTGCGCGGACGCAGGGCGAAGGGGGGCACGCGATGGAACTGGGCTTCGAGACGATTGGAAACGCCACGCTCATCTGCCACGACCACGGTCCGGTGCTGGTGACCGACCCGTGGACGGACGGCAGCGCATACTTCGGGAGTTGGACGCTGTCGCATGAGATTCCCGCGGCGCAGCGCGAGGCCATCCAGGCTTGTCCCTACGTGTGGCTGTCTCATGGCCACCCGGACCACCTGAGCATGGAATCGCTGGGCGCGCTGCGCTCGCGCACGCTGCTGGTGCCCAACCATTTCGGCCACCGCATGCGCGATGACCTGCGCGGGCAGGGCTTCAAGGTGCACGTGCTGGCGGACCGGGTGTGGACGCAGTTGTCACCGCGCATCCGCGTCATGTGCCTGCCGGACGTGAACCAGGACGCCGTCCTGCTGGTGGACATGGACGGGCGGCTGCTGGTCAACCTCAACGACGCGGGGGACCGCGGGGCCAGCCACTTCGTGCGCAAGGTGGTCAGCGGGTATCAGGAGTCGTATCTGCTGGCCCTGTCCGGGTATGGCGACGCGGACATGATCAACTTCTTCACCGAGGACGGGCAGCGCATCGCGCCCCATGCCGCGGCGAAGACGCCCGTGGGACGGACCATCGCCCGGCAGGCGGAGTTCTATGGGGTGCGCTACTTCATCCCCTTCAGCTCCATGCACAAGTACCAGCGGGCCGACAGCGTCTGGGCCTCCGAGTACACCACCCGGCTGGAGGACTACGGCCGGGGCTTCGAGTCGCGCACCTGCTCGCTGCTGCCCGCGTTCATCCGCCACGACTTCATCCGCGGTCAGACGGAGCGCATCCAGCCCCGGGAGCGCGTCCTGCGCCCGGTGGACCCCAAGACCTTCGGTGACGACTGGAGCGATTCACTGGACACGGACGATGTGACGGCGCTCACCACCTACTTCCTCGGCGTGGAGCACCTGGGGCGCACGCTCGACTTCCTGCGCTTCCGCGTGGGCGGCCGGGAGCACGTCATCGAATTCCAGAAGCGCCGCTTCCGCCGGGGCATCACCTTCGAGGTGCCTCGCGGCTCGCTGATGTCGGCCGTGCGCTACCAGGTCTTCGACGACCTGCTCATCGGCAACTTCATGAAGACGACGCTGCACGGCGACTTCGGCGCGGGGCGGCTCTACCCGGACTTCAGTCCCTATGTGGCCAAGTACGCGGACAACGGGCAGGCGCGCACGCGCAACGAGCTGCGGACCTATTTCGCGGACTACCGCAAGCGCGACCCGCTGGGCTTCCTGCGTGCCCAGGTGGAGACGCATTGCGTGCGGCCCCTGCAGACGCAGTCCGCGGAGCTGCTGCGCATGCTGCTGCCCCAGGACTCGCGGGGCTACCGTGCCGCCAAGGAGACCTTCTGGCGGGTCCGGCGCGCCCTGCTCTAGAGGTACGGCGACAGCAGCCGCGCCAGCCCATCCCGCAAGCGGATGGGCAGGGCGCGCGCGTCCACCTGCTCCAACGTGAGGGGCCGCGCGTTGCGCAGCCGCGCGGCCACCACGCCCTCCAGCTGCGTGGCCAGCGCGGTGTCGTAGCACTCCACGTTGAACTCGAAGTTGAGCCGCAGCGAGCGCGGGTCCCAGTTGGCCGAGCCGATGAGCGACCACACGCCGTCCACCACCATCAGCTTCGTGTGGTCGAAGGGCGGGGCGGTGAGGAAGATGCGGCAGCCCGGCCGAAGCACCTGCCACAGCTGCGCCCAGGCGGCCCACTGCACCAGCGGAAGATTGCCCTTCTCGGGAAGGAGGATGTCCACCTGGACGCCGCGCAGCGCCGCCACGCTCAGCGCGGTGATGAGCGCCGTGTCCGGGAGGAAGTAGGGCGTGACGATGCGCACCGACGTCCGCGCCGTGGCCAGGGCCCCCAGCAGCACCGTGCGCAGCGTCTCGAAGTCCTCGTCCGGGCCGTCCGCGATGCCCCGCGCGAGCACGGTGCCCACTTCGGTGAGCGGCGGGAACCAGGCCTCGCCTGTCAGCCGCTCGCGCGTGGTGAAGGCCCAGTCCTCCGCGAAGGTCTCCTGGAGCTGCCCCACCAGCGGTCCTTCGACGCGGAAGTGCAGGTCCACGGCGGCATGTTCGCCGGGCCAGAAGGCCTTGCGGATGTTCATGCCACCCGTGAAGCCCACGCGCCCGTCCACCACCATCAGCTTGCGGTGGTTGCGCAGGTTGGCGAAGGGCAGCCGGTAGGGCATCAGCGACGGCAGGAAGCGCGCGGCGCGGACGCCGGCTCGCCGCAGCCGGCCCAGGATGGGCGGCCACGTGTAGCGCGAGCCCACCGCGTCCACCAGCACCCGCACCTCCACGCCCCGCTTCACCGCCGCGCTCAGCGCCTCCACGAAGCGCCGGCCCGCCACGTCATTGTCGAAGATGTAGCTGCACAGCGACAGCGTCGTGCGCGCCGCGTCAATCGCCTCCAGCATGGCGGGGTAGGCGTCCCGGCGGGATTCCAGCACGGTGAAGCGGTTGCCCGGCAGCAGCGGCCGTCCCACCACCGCGTCCCCCAGCCGCACCAGGGGTGCCAGGGGTGCGGCCTCTGGGTGGGGGCCGCTCACCGTCTCCGCCTTCATGGGCGCCACCTGGAACAGCGGCGGAAAGCGGCCGTGCTCTTGTTTCAGCATCAACGAGCGCGCCCGGCGCCGGATGCGGTTGATGCCCAGCAGGACGTACAGCACCCCACCCAGCACCGGCACCAGCCACGCCAGCCCCACCCAGCCCACCGCAGCCCGCACGTCCCGCTTGTGCAGCACCGCATGGGCGCTGGCCACCACGCTGATGAGCACGGTCAGCGCCGCCACCACATGGGGCCAGGCCACCTCCAACCACGCGGGGATGTCGAACAGGTGCATAGCGAACGGCGGGGTCCTCCTGTTCCGCCTATCACGCCCGCATGGAGCGCGCAGTCCTCAGCGCCCCCGGGCGTCGGGAATCAACCCCCACGCCCGCCATCCCCCGTGTGCTGGCGCAGGCTGGATGAATCCAGCCCTGCTGCGGTGAGAGGGTTGACGCAGGCTGTCTGGGAATGCATCTTGCCAATGTCTGGCGTTTTGCAACGGGTGGTTTTCCCCCCGGGCGCAGCGGACCTGACCCACGGGGCAGGTGACCGACAACCAGACAGCACTGTCTGGTTTGGATGCAGCTCCCTCGGAAGACGCGATTCCTCCGTGCCGACGCCACGTTGCCGGGCGCGCCGTCAGGAGCGTTTACGTCCTTTGACTCCAAACATGGAATGTCTTTAGTCCATGTAATGTCGTGAAAGCTTGATTTGTCCTCTGGGCGTCGGATTGGCGCGGCGGTTGCTCAAGGGCGGAGCGTTCCAGGCCGCGGCTGGCGGAATCGCCGGGCGGCGGGTGCGTCCCCCGAAGTAGGCGTCAGAGGAAACCCCAAGATGCTCAAGTTCCGCTCCGTTGCGCTGGTTGCTGGTGTGGCCCTTCTCGGTTCCGCGTGCGGTGGCCCGGAGGCCTCCGAGTCCGAGCCGACGAAGATGACGTGGGAGGAGTTCCGGGCCTCGGTGTACGAGGATCCCGAGGGCAAGCTGATTTTCGACGGCGACATGGCGCTGGACAGCGAGGAGGAGCTGCGCGCCTTCTTCGACAACCACGTCGCGGCGGAGACGGGCACCAGCCGGGGTGGCCTGGCCGTCTACAACACCAGCCCCACCAAGGCCCTCAGCGGGGATGTGAAGTGGAGCGCCACCCAGGCGCGCAACCTCACGTACTGCGTCAGCAGCACCTTCTCCGGCAACAAGTCGCGCGTGGTGACGGCGATGAACAGCGCCACGGCGGCCTGGGAGGCCACCGCGAACGTCAACTTCACCCACGTGACGGCGCAGGACGGGGCCTGCACCGCTTCGAACAACAACGTGCTCTTCGACGTGCGTCCGGTGAACTCGGGCGGCCAGTACCTGGCGCGCGCCTTCTTCCCGAACTCGGGGCGCTCGGGCCGCAACGTGCTGGTGGACAACACCGCCTTCGGCCCCATCTCGCCCTGGACGCTGGAGGGCATCATGCGCCACGAGCTGGGCCACGTGCTGGGCTTCCGCCACGAGCACACCCGCTCCACGGGCAGCGGCTGCTTCGAGGACAACGCGTGGCGCGCCCTGACGTCGACGTATGACCGCGCGTCCGTCATGCACTACCCGCAGTGCGCTGGCACCCAGACGGGCGACCTGGTGCTCACCACCCTGGACAAGCAGGGCGCTCGCGCGCTGTACCCGTAATCCCACGATGCAGGACCGCCGCCCTGGCCGCGCCGTGAGGCCCGGTCAGGAAGGCGCGCTGGCTGGAGGGCACCCCGTGCTCGGGCGGGTGCCTTCCGGCCTCATCGTGCTCGCCTGGGGCCCGTCGTCAGGACGGCGCGCCGATGCTCGGCTCTTCGCCCGCGCGTTGCGACTCGAAGAAGATGAGCGTCTTCACGTGGTCCGCGTCCTCGATGTCCAGGCACTCCAGCTCGCCGCTCTCGCTCTCGTCCGCGTAGATGTGGTCGGGCTTGAGGATGCGGTGGGTGACTTCTCCGCCCGGCCGGCCCACGATGATTTCCACGGAGCCCTGGTCGCTTCCCTTCGACTCGAGGGCAATCTCCACCAGCGGCAGCCTGCCGGCGAGCGGCTGGTCGCCGAAGTCGACGCTCTCCGTCTCGATGCGCACCCAGTGGTCGCGCTCCAGGTTGCTCAGCAAGGCGAGGTAGTCCCCCCAGCCTTCCCTGGGTATCTCCCGAGTGTGATGCATGTGTCTGCCCTCCGGATTCCGTTGCTCAGCAAAACCGTAAGGCTTGTGCGTGCGGGGTGTGGAACGGGCCTGCTTCCCTGGCACGTCACCTGGCCGGAAGGCGCGCGGCTACACCCGCCGCGCCTGGACCTCGCCGCCCTCCAGTGTCAGCCGGAGCGTGCCGTCGTTGTCCCGCTGGCCAAAGTGCTCGTAGGCGGCCCGCTCCAGCAAGGGGGCGAGCGTGGTGCGCAGCCCTCGCGCGCCCGTCTCCCGCTTGAGCGCGCGGGCCACGACGAACTCCCGCACCTCGGTGTCCACCTGCAGGCGCAGCCCTTCCTGCTCGAACTCGCGCTCGTAGGCACGCAGCACGTTGTGCTGGAGGATGTCGCCCAGGGTGCCCGCGTCCAGGGGCGAGAAGGAGACCAGCCGGTTGAAGCGGCCAATGAGCTCCGGGATGAAGCCGTAGCGCGCGAAGGCAGTGGTCTGTTCCAACTGCTCCTCCGTCACCCGCGTGGCGATGCTCTCCGCCCGCGCCGGGAGCGGTTCGCGGCCGAAGCCCAGGTGTTCGCTCCGGGCCAGCCCCTCCGCGGTGGCGCCCAGGCCACTGAAGGCGCCGCACGCGATGAAGGTGACGCAGGCCAGCTCCATGGTGTCGGGCCGCTGGCGGCTGGTGAAGCCGAAGTCGGGCGGGAAGTCCGCGCTGGGGGCGGACAGCATGTGCAGCAGGCTGCGCTGCACGCCGAAGCCGCTGACGTCCTTCGTGGTCTGCTGGCCGGCGAAGCGGCTGTCGGAGCGGCTGGTGGCGAGCTTGTCGAACTCGTCCATGCACACCACGCCGCAGCCGGCCCAGGCCGCGTTCCGGTCCGCGGCTTCGTACAGGCGCGACAGCAGCGTGCTCACGTCGTCGCCCACGTAGCCCGTTTCGGAGAACTGCGTGGCGTCCGCCAGCACGGTGGGCACGGCGAGGATTTCGCGGAACAGCAGCTCCACGAGGAACGTCTTCCCCGAGCCGGTGGGCCCCAGGAAGAGGCAGTTCTCCCGCATGCCCGGTTCGGGGGCGAGCCCCTCCAGGAACAGGTGACGGATGCGGCGCAGGTGCCGGTACGCCAGCACGGATGCCGCGCGGCGCGCCTCCGTCTGCCCCCGGTAGCCCAGGTCCGACAACCGCTCGTCGATTTCGCGGGGAGAGAGGACCTCGATGGCGGCGACGCGTGCGCGCACGTCCTCGTCAGGCGATTCGGGCAGCGGCTCCAGGCCAGGGTGGGTGATGCTCATTCCAGGGGACTCCAATCAGGGGCGGGTGGCCGCCGGCGGGCGCATCATCCTGGCGGGGAGCGGGGCCGACAAGACGGCCCGTGCGCCTGCTCACGGTCATCTTCCAGCCGGGGTGTCGTCGTCACGAACACCGTCGGCCGGTTCCCATTCCTTCCGGGCACCATGCCTACCCGTGAACATCCGCCGCGCGGCGGGCGCGGCCGGCCTCAAGGAGTGCTCCTCAAGGGCAGGGGTGACGCATTACAGGGACATGCCCATGGGTCCAGCGGATGAGTCTCGGGCAGCGCGGTCGAAGGCCCCTCTCTTGGGGGCGTGGGTGGAGGCGGACGGGCGGGTGCGGTGGCGTGTCTGGGCGCCCGGCCACCAGCGCGTGGAGGTGGTGCTGCACGACGCGCAAGGCAATCCCGGCCGCGTCTTGCCGATGACGCCGGAGCCTGGCGACTGCTTCGGCGCGGTGCTGGAAGGGCAGGGCGCGGGGCTTCGCTACAAGCTGCGCGTGGACGGAGAAGGCCCCTTCCCGGACCCGTGGTCGCGTTCGCAGCCCCAGGGCGTGCATGGGCCGTCCGAAGTGGTGGTGCCCGACTTCGCCTGGACGGACGCGGGCTGGAAGGGCGTGGCGACGCAGGCGCTGGTCATCTACGAGGTGCACGTGGGCACGGCCACGCCCGAAGGCACCTTCGAGTCGCTCATTCCGCGGCTGGCCGGCCTCAAGGCGCTGGGCATCACCGCGCTGGAGCTGATGCCGGTGGCGTCCTTCCCGGGACGCCGCAACTGGGGCTACGACGGCGTGAGCCTGTTCGCGCCCCAGCAGGCCTACGGCGGTCCGGAGGGGCTGCGCCGGTTGGTGGACGCCGCGCACGCGCACGGGCTCGCGGTGCTGATGGATGCCGTCTACAACCACTTCGGACCGGATGGGAATTACCTGCGGGTGTATTCGCCGCACTACTTCACCGGCCGCCACCACACGCCGTGGGGTGACGCGGTGAACTACGACGGCGAAGCCAGCGCCCACGCGCGGACCCAGGTGCTGGCCAACGTGGAGATGTGGATTGCCGACTACCACCTGGACGGCCTGCGCCTGGACGCCGCGCACGCCATCATCGACGACGGCACGCCGCACCTGCTCACCGAAATCGCCGAGCGGGCGCGGGCCTGCGCGCCGGGCCGGCAGGTGCATGTCATCGCCGAGGACGAGCGCAACGAGCGGCGCCTGATGTGCCCCGCGTCGGAGGGCGGCCTGGGGCTGGACGGAGTGTGGGCGGATGACTTCCACCACCAGCTGCGCCGCGCCTTCGCGGGGGACAGCGAGGGCTACTACCAGGACTACACGGGCAACACGGAGGACCTGGCGCGCACGCTGAACCAGGGCTGGTTCTACGAAGGGCAGGTGTCGAAGAACCTGGGCCATGCGCGAGGCACGAAGGCGGATGGGCTGGAGCCCTGGCGCTTCGTCCACTGCATCCAGAACCATGACCAGGTGGGCAACCGTGCCTTCGGCGAGCGGCTGGGGCACGACGTGAGCCCCGCGGCCTTCCGCGCCATGAGTGGATTGCTGCTGCTGTCCCCCTACACGCCCATGCTCTTCATGGGGCAGGAGTGGAACGCCAGCACGCCCTTCCTCTACTTCACCGAGCACAACGCGGAGCTGGGCAAGCTCGTCACGGAGGGCCGGCGAAAGGAGTTCGCCGGCTTCGCGCGCTTCGCGGGCGCGGAGGTGCCGGACCCGCAAGCGGAGGACACCTTCACCCGCTCCCGACTGGACTGGGCAGAGGCGGAGAAGCCAGGGCACGCGGGCGTGCGAGCGCTCTACCGGGAGCTGCTCCGTCTGCGCGCGTCGGAGCCCGCCCTGCGCGAGACGGGGCGAGGCTCCTATGCGGCCCGGGCCCTGGGGCCGGACGCCCTGGTGCTCGAACGGCGTGGGGGCGGCCAGCGCCTGCACGTGTTGCTCAGCCTGCGCGGCGCGCTGGATTATCCGGTGCCCGCCGGCTCGGAGCTGGTGCTGTGGACTGAAGACGCTTGCTTCGGCGGCTCCGAAAAATTGCAGCCATTGAAGCAAGACGCCGTGCGGTTGAAGGGTTCGGCTCTGGCTGTGATAAGACTTCCCGCCAAAGACTGATAAACGCGCCGTGTTTCATTGCATGTATCGCCGCAGAGCGAGCGGGCGTGGCTGAAAACATGCTCAAGAAATGTCGTGGGAATTCCATATCGACTCAAAGGGTATTGGGGCCCGCAGTCCGACGTTGAGTCGGTAACACCTCCGGCCGCTCCTGAAGAGAGCCTCCGCGCGTAGGCGCGGGTGCCTCCTTCCGGGCGGACGGGGAGATGGAAGTCCACGCGCCGCGGGGGGAACGCGGCGCTCCGGAAAGGCCCTTGGCCGCTCCGATGTGTCGCGGAAGCTCGCGGCCTCACTTGAGGTAGTCACTTGAATCGACAGCACTCGACTTCGTCCCTGGGGGGATGGAAGCGCTTCCGTACGTCTGTCACCGCGTTCTCGCTGGCTGTCGGCGCGTTCGCGACGCCCGCGCTGGCCGCTGGAGGCTTCGTCTCCGCCACCGCCAGCTCCTATGACGCTCCCACCCCTCCCTCGATGGCGGTGGACGGCAACAAGGCCACGCGCTGGTCGGCCTCGGGCGCGGGCCAGTGGATTCGCGGCGACATGGGGGCGGTGAAGCCGCTGAACGGCCTGGACATCGCCTGGTTCCGTGGCAACGAGCGCATCAACCTCTTCGACATCTCCACGTCGACGGACGGGACCACGTTCACCCGCGTCTTCGTGGGCATCTCCTCCGGGAAGACGGCTGAGTTCGAGCGCGTCACCTTCCCCACGGTGAACGCCCGCTACGTGCGCGTCACCTTCTACGGCAGCACCCAGACGACCTGGGGCAGCATCACGGACATGGCGGCCCTCTCCGGCGCCACCATCCCGGACCCGGACCCGGAGAATCCGGACCCGGAGAATCCGGACCCGGAGAATCCGGACCCCGGCCCCACGCCCACGCAGGACAAGTTCGGCGTGACGATGATCTACCCGACCAGGTCGGGCGGCGAGCAGTGGTTCCTGGCGGACAACGCGACGTCCGACAATCGCTTTGACCCGCAGAACACCATCACCCGCAACTCGGACGGCTCCTGGAAGATGAAGAACAGCAAGGTGCGCATGTCCGTGTTCACCTCCACGGGCTACAGCGCGTCCAAGATTCCGACCTACGACCGTGACGTGCTGGCCAGCCGAGGCTACATGCAGGCGGCGAACGACTGGCGGAACGTGGAGATGACGGGCTTCATCAAGGTCAACTCCACGTCCGACAACTCGGACAACTTCGCCTGGTACGCGCGTGGCGGAAAGCACAACGACAACCACTCGGGCTGCGAGGGCAGCGCCTACAAGGGCTCGCTGCACTATGACGGCCGCGTGCGCTGGCAGAAGGAGACGTGGCACGTCTCCTACGAGCAGGCGTCGTACAAGACGGGCACGTCCGCGCTCCGCGGCCGCTGGGTGGGCTTCAAGTCGGTGATGCGCAACACCAAGGTCAACGGCAAGGACGCCGTGCGCCTGGAGATGTACCTCAACGAGAACGCCGACAAGAAGACCTGGAAGAAGGTCTACGACATGGTGGACTCGGGTAGCTGGGGTGGCGACGCCAGCCACTGTGGCGGCGGGGTGAACGCCATGCCGATTACCTGGGGCGGCCCCATCGCGGTGTTCCGCTGGGACAGCGCCACCGACGTGGACTTCAAGTGGCTGTCCGTGCGCGAAATCCCCGCGGAGCAGTAAACGGCTGACGACAGTTGGCGCCCCGCCCCGGTACTCCCAGGAGTGCCGGGGTGGGGCGTTTTCAGCGCATCCGATGGGGGCCATCAACGCCATCCGGCCTCCTGGTGGATTCCCCCTGTCGACAGGGGCCCCTCTCCCGTGTTCTGGATTCGGCCCGATATGGCCATGAACGTCCAGACCGCCACCGACTCGTCCGACCGCATCTGGGAGCAGGAAATCCTCCCCGCGCTCGAGCGCTACATCCGTATCCCCAACAAGTCGCCCGCCTTCGACCCGGACTGGGTCCGCTCCGGCCACATGGAGGCCGCCGTTCAGCTCGTCGCGGACTGGTGCCTCGCGCAGGCCCAGCACCTGCCCGGCCTGGTGCTGGAGGTGGTGCGCCTCAAGGACGAGAAGGGCCGCGAGCGCACGCCGGTCATCTACATGGAGGTGCCCGGGACGAAGGGCGACGACACCATCCTCTTGTACGGCCACCTGGACAAGCAGCCGGAGATGACGGGCTGGCGCGAGGGCCTGACGCCGTGGACGCCGGTGCGCGAGGGCGACAAGCTCTACGGGCGCGGCGGCGCGGATGACGGCTACTCCGCCTTCGCGTCGCTCACCGCCATCCGCCTGCTGCGCGAGCAGGGCCTGCCGCACGCGCGCTGCGTGGTGCTCATCGAGGCGTGCGAGGAGAGCGGCAGCTACGACTTGCCGGCCTACATCGAGGCGCTGGCGCCGCGCATCGGCAAGCCGTCGCTGGTGGTGTGTCTGGATTCCGGCTGCGCCAACTACGAGCAGTTGTGGATGACCACGTCGCTGCGCGGCATGGTGGCCGGCAACCTGCGGGTGGACGTGCTCACGGAGGGCGTGCACTCCGGGGACGCGAGCGGAATCGTCCCGTCGTCCTTCCGCGTGCTCCGGCAGGTGCTGTCTCGCGTGGAGGAGGAGGGCACGGGCAAGGTGCTGGTGGAGGCCCTGCACACGCAGATTCCGGAGGCGCGGCGCGACCAGGCCCGCGCGGCGGCCAAGGTGCTGGGGGAGGAGGTCTTCACCAAGTTCCCCTGGGTGCCCGGCATCCGCCCCATGTCGGACGACGGCGCGGAGCTGGTGCTCAACCGGACGTGGCGTCCGGCGCTGTCCGTGACGGGCGTGGACGGCATGCCGGCGCTCAACAGCGCGGGCAACGTGCTGCGGCCCTTCACCACGGTGAAGCTGTCCATGCGCATCCCGCCGCGCGTGGACCCCAAGGCGGCCATGGAGGCGCTGACGCAGGCGCTGGTGAAGGACCCGCCTTACGGGGCGACGGTGACGTTCGAAGGTGAGAAGTCCAGCACCGGCTGGGACGCGCCGCCGCTGGCCTCCTGGCTGTCGAACGCGGTGGAGTCCGCGTCCGACACCTACTTCGGCCGGCCGGCCATGGCCATGGGCGAGGGCGGCACCATCCCCTTCATGGGCATGCTGGGCGAGCGCTTCCCGGAGGCGCAGTTCCTCATCACCGGCCTGCTGGGCCCGGGCAGCAACGCCCACGGCCCCAACGAGTTCCTCCACATCCCCACGGGCAAGAAGCTCACCTGCTGCGTGGCCAGCGTCATCGCCGACCACTTCAAGCGGTAGGCGGCTTCCGCCGGGCCCGCCTCCCAGGCTGGGGGGCGGGCGCTTCGTCCAGCGCCTCGTCGGTGAGGCGCACGGTGCGGCGGTTCCAGGAGAACGTCAGGCGCTTGCCCGTCTCCGGCCAGTCGAAGGACACCGCGCCCGTGCGGCGGTCCTTCGCCAATGACAGACGCACGCCCCATTGGGGCGCCTCCTGGACGCGGTGGCGCAGGTCCTGGGCGACGGCGTCCACCGCGTCCCGCAGGGCCACGCCCAGGTTCATCAGGCCGAGCTGTTCGCCGTTCAGGATGTGCGGGGCAGGGGGCGGCGTGGGCCCCAGGAACTGTTGCTCGCCCACGGGCCGGAAGGCCGCGGACGTGGGCGGCGCATCCATCATCAGCAGGGGACCGCCGTCCGCCTTGCGGAAGAAGTACGGCACGTCGTAGCGGCCCAGTTGCTCGCGCTCCTCGGGGCTGAAGCGCACGCGGCCCCGGTTGCTGGCGCCGGGCACCTGCCCTGGGGACGCCAGCACCATGTGCTCCAGCGGCGCGTCATACGCGTCCGAGGGTTTGACGAGCACGCGGACATGGTGCCGCCGCGCCGCGCGCGCGAGGAAGGCCGTCACGCGTTCGTGCTCCATGAGCAGCTTGGTCCACACGTCGAACATGCCGCGCAGGAAGGGCAGCAGGTGGGCCGCGTAGCCCACGTGGCCGTCTGTGTCCGCCACCACGGAGCGGGCCTCCTCCCGGGCCCACGCGCGCCTTCGCGGCCGAAGCTGGAGCGCGCCGTTCCGGGTGGGGAAGAAGCACAGCAGCGGACCGCCGGTGGTGCACCACCAGGCGCGCCACTCGAAGCCGACGTGGTGGTTGCCGCGCCGGTTCCCCGCCGAAATCAGCCCTGTCTCCGGGAGCCGGCGCACGGGACAGAAGAACAGCTCCAGGTCCACCAGGTAGGGCAGGGGCTCGCGTTGCCCGCGCCGGACGCCCACCACCAGGTTGCTGCCCTGCAGGTCCGCCGCGCCCACGGCGAAGCACGTGCCGGTGAGGGCGCCCGCGTGGTGCCAGAAGCGCGCGGCCTGGGGCGGCGGCAACTGGCAGCCGTGGAGCTTCAGCTGGGGCGAATCGCGGAGGACGCCCCACTGGCGGGGACGTTCAATCCAGTCCTGCCAGCTGTACGTGAAGGCGTCCCTGCCTCGTCCGCGCAGGACGCGCAGGGTGGGGAGCCGCACCGCTCCGGAGGCCGCCGGGAGCTGGTTGACCCAGGCGAAGAAGGCGCGTGGGCCACGCCGCTCCGGCTCCGCCAGGAAGAGCGCCTCTCCGCTCGCGGGCCGGGGCTTGTACGCCAGCGCGCCACCCCGGCGGAACTGGACGCGCAGGACGTGCTGCCGCCCGTTGTGCGTCTCCTCGGGGTTGGCCCAGAGTCGGGTGACGGGGCCCTCGAAGCCCGCGCGGCGGAAGACGCCGGCCTTCAGGTCGCGTGCGAGCCGCTTCGCGAAGAGGCCGAAGAAGGCCAGGAACCCGTCCCTCAGGCAGAGCAGCCCTGGGTGGGGCCCCTGTGTCGCCGGGGTGGCGGCGCACAAGGTGAAGGCATCCGTCAGCACGGGGCCGAACAGCGCCGCGTTGGCGAGCCGCACGACGCGCGCGCCGAACAGGCCCGGGTGCCGCCGGGCAATGGCGTCGCACCCGTCGCCCAGGGCTTCATAGAAACCCACCAGCGGCTGGAAGGCGGGCTGTGAGAGCAGGGCGCCCAGCCGCGCGGCGTCACTGGCGCCTTGGAAGGCGCGGGCCGCTTGCAGCACACGCTCGGGGCCGGGCCGGACAATGGGCGGGAAGCAGTCGCTGGCCTCGGGGCCCTTGCGGACGGCCTCCAGGAGGCGGCGGGTCTGCGGAGGAAAGCGGGGTGGGGCGGCTGGAGGTGTTGGTGCAAGGGATGGCAGCACATGCGCCCTTCGCGTCATCAGTCGGCCCTGGCCCGGTGGGGCGAAAATAGAAACGCGCGGCCCGGCGAGGCCGGGACGCGCGTGTGACGTGTTCAATCAGGCGCCAGCGGCGCGTGTCCTAGACGCAGTACATGAAGCGCGAGCAGGTATTGAACACGTTGGCGGAACCCGCGGGCTTCGTCGTCTTGTTCAGCTCCCGAAGCGCCTGGGTCAGCTTCTTGGTCTGCTTGGACGCCTTCGTCTTCGTCTTCGCCTTCACCATGGGAATCCTCCACACGTTGGGGTCAGACAGCTCAAGCATGGTAAAGTGTGTAATTCGCTTGAGTCAAGTTGAGATGTCTTTGCTTGCGACGTCATCGGCCCGCCAGTTGGATGGCTCGAAATGTCAGTAGAATTTCCAGCATCCGACGCATGCCCGCCCGCGTCGCGGGCAGCGGTTTCAAGGCGCGGAGCGGCAGGTCGCCTCGCGAGGGGAAAGGGTGCAAGAGTTCACCCACGCTCACCGCGCGCGCCGTGTTCAATGTCGCGACAAGTTTATTCACCGGCTGCCGAAGGCTTGAGACATGCAATGCGTTGCCGTTGGCTGAGCAACACCAACCCGTGCCTGTTTTCTCCAGCAGGATGGGGAAACTTTTATTCCCGTGAAGAATGTCTGTGTCCTCGAGGGGCCGCCGCCTCGCGGGAGGAGGTGGGGGCTCGAAGCCGCCCGCGGAGCGCCGGTTGAGCCACAGGGTGCGGATGTGGGCCTGCGTTCGTGCATCGCGGCTGTTTTCACGCAAGGTGTTCGCGGCCTGCCGCAGGGCCGCGGGCAGCTCACGCGGCAGCACGCCGTCACCGTCGAGCAGACCCGGTACCAGCGCACGGCCACGCGCCGTGTCGCGAGCGCGGGGTGCGTTGCCGCGGCCTGGGCCCACGAGGTCCTCCACGTCATAGCGGGCCTGGTGTCCGGTGACGGGGATGCCCACGTTGACGCTGGTGGCGACGTCCCGGCTCGCGCTCTCTCCGACGTGGTAGTAGCTGGCGGGCCAGTAGAGGATGTCGCCGGGCCCCACCTCCGCGGTGAAGGACTTCACCAGGTAGGGCGCGTAGTCCACCAGGGTGGTGACGGGCATGCTCCAGGGACGCCTGGCCCAGAAGCGCATCCGCTTGCGGCCCCGGATGGCGAAGAGGAACGTGGTGAAGCGGTCCAGGTGGACGCCCACCGGACTGTGCTCGTAGTTCCCATGGAACAGCGTGGTGATGCCGCCCGACAGGGGCAGCCCCACGCGCCGCCAGAGGTCGGAGAAGAAGGCCCGCTCGCGGGACCAGAGTCCGAAGCCGTGGGAATGCAGCAGGGAGATGATGAGCGCGTAGCGGCGTGTTCCCAGCGCGTCCGCGAGCCGCGAGTCGTAGCCGTCCAGCGAGCCGTCGGTGTCGCGGGGAAGCCAGGGCCCGAGTTGGACGGGCTGCCCCTGGTCGATGGTGAACTGGACGTCCGTGCGCGCCTCGAGCGCCGTGGGCGGGGCCATGGCGCCGCGCGAGGCCCCGAGCGCCGCGTCGAACACGTCCGTGTCCATGAACGGATTGACGCCCGTCGCCTGGTAGAGCACCGGCCGCTGGTTCCAGTAGCGCGTGACGAAGGTGTCCCAGTCGAACCGGCGCTGGATGTCGATGCGGGCCATCCGTCATGCCTCCTTCGACGGCACGCGCTCGATACCGCGCAGCGCATGAAGGGTTTCCAGCAAGGCCCGCACCTGCTCGCGTTGGGACGCGCCTCGCCCCAGGCCGCACAGGGCGCCCACCCGCACGGGGACGCCCGGTGCCAGCGCGTCCAGTACGTGCGCCGCGAAGGGGCCTGGGCCGGCGAAGGCGTGGCCGTTGACGGCCCACAGCCACTGCCCTGGGCTGTCCAGCATCCGCACCACGCGGCCCGGCGGCGTCTTCCGCACGTAGGCGTCTTCTTCCAGGGGCTCGTGGGCACGCGGCGGAGGCACCGGCTCCAGCGCGGAGGCGCTGACGCGCTGGGCCCACGCGATGCGCAGCAGTTGCCGCAGGTCCGGGCCGTGCGTCACGGCCCGCAGCGCGCTCGCGGCGTGCGCCAGTCGTGGCACGGGCGTGCGTCCACGCGTCCCGGGAAAGGGCAGGTACGGGACGGCGTCATCCGCCTCGCCCCGGGCCTCCAGGAGCTTCACCGCCAGGGCCCTCACGGCCTCCAGGGGCTCGCTGCCGCGCACCGGAATCCACAGCCGCAGCACCAGGGCGCCCTCGTCGCTCGCCTCCTCCTGCCAGACGTGGGACGGCGCATACAGCACGTCCCCCGCCCGGGCCTCCACCGTCCGGGCCTTGTGGGCGTCCTTCGTCCACTGGCGCACGCGCAGCCGCCCGTGGAGCACCGCGGTGAAGCGGGCATGGTGTTCCCGGCGCGCGGCGCCCTGCGGCGGCTCGGTGAAGCGTCCCAGCCACAGGTCGCTGATGATGGGCAGCACGGGCACGCCGACTCGCGCCAGCACGCCGTCGACGAAGGCGCGCACCCGCTCCCACTGCGCGTAGTCCAGCATGAGCGGCTGTTCCACGAAGCACTGGAAGCCGCGCGCCGCGCCGAGCTCGCGGCCGACGCGCTGGAGATACGCGGCGGCGTCCGCGTCCTGCTCCCCGGGCAGGAGCGTGCCGGGCGCGCGCATGCGCGCGGTGTCCGCGAAGAAGCGCACGTCGGGCAGGGCGCGGAAGCGGGTGCCGAAGCGGAAGGGCGCGCTGATTGAGACGAGCCCCTGGAAGGCCTGCTCGGGCGGAATGAGCGGGGTGCCCAGCCGCAGCCGCGTGGGGGACTGCTCCCAGTGCGTGCTCGCGAAGCGGGCCCAGTCTTCGGGTGCGTGTCTCATCGGCGGGGATTCCACCATCGAAGTCTGACGGGGGGGCGAGCGCCCAGCGGTGGATTTCTTCACGCGCATGATGCCGTGCCCCGTGCCGTCGTTCTGGTAGGAGACAGCGCGGTCCTCCATCCGAAAGTTCAGGTTCGACGATGAAACTCTATTTCAACCCCAGAAGCCGCGCGGTCATTGCCAGGTGGATGCTGGATGAGTGCGGCGCGCAGTATGAAATCGTCCCCATCGACCTCGAGAAGAAGGAGCACAAGTCGCCTGAGTTCTTGAAAATCAACCCCGCTGGGAAATTGCCGGCCTTGGTGGACGGAGACACGCGGCTGTTCGAATGCGCGGCCATCTGTCTCTACCTGGCGGAGAAATTCCCGGACGCGCAGCTCTCGCCGAAGCCGGGTGACAAGGACTGGGGGCGCTACCTGTCGTTGATGGTGTACTCCTCGTCGCAGCTGGAGCCCTCCATGGGTGACCACCTGATGAAGCTGCCGACGGGGCCCGCGCGGGGCTGGACGGACTTCGAGACGGTGCTGAACGTCGTCGAGGGCGAATTGGGACAGGGCCCCTACCTGTTCGGTGAGCGCTTCACCGCGGCGGACGTGATGGTGGGTTCGATGTTCATCTGGATGCGCATCTTCGGCAGCCAGACGGGCCGTCCCGCGCTGGAGGCCTACATCGAACGGCTGCTGGCCCGCCCGAAGAGCATGAAGCTGGGCTGAGCGGCGCCTCGCGCGAGGTCGAAGGCCCGGACCTTCCGATGGGAACGTGTCCGGGCCTCCTGGTGGCCCAGGTGGGCCCGTGCGTCAGTCCAGAACGCCGATGGTCTTCGCGCGCGTGACGGAGCTGCCCACGCTGACGTAGCCCTTGTACCAGGACGTGTTCTTCGTCCCCAGCTTGTCCTGCTGGAGGTGCGCGTGGGGGCCGGTGGAGTTGCCGGTGCCGCCGATGTTGCCCACCTGGCAGCGGTCACACGTGCGGCTGCGGGAGTCCGCCGTCTTGATGAAGTGCCACTGACGGAACGTCCAGCCGCTCGCCCAGACGTGGCGCGCCTCGTTCTGGTTGCCGCTGCCGCTGCCGTTGCAGACGACGCCGGTGGTGCGGATGGTCACCGCCCAGTAGACGGAGCCCACCACGCCCGTCTCCGCGCCCCAGTAGTTGCAACGGCCGCCCGCGCCGATGTCCACCGCGCCGTGGAACTTGCCGCTGCTGTAGTTGGTCAGGGCCGTCACCGAGCCGGTGTGGGTGCCCTTGACGGTGTGCGCCGTCACGGACGCGGGGATGAGCGCCAGCGCGGCCAGCGCGGCCAGGGAGTTCTTCCAGGTGCTGCTACGCATGAGGTGTTCCTTTCAATGGACTGCCTGTCACGGAGCCTGCTGCAACCGCTGCTTCTCCCTCAGGAGCAGGCTCCACTCCTGAAGGCCCATGCCGAGAACCTGAATCCACGCGTCGGCCTCCTGCGCCAGGCGCGGGTCCATGGCGCGCAGGCGTTGGAGGTCGGGAATCGCGCCCTCGAAGCCGAGCTGCGCGACGCTCTGGAGCAGCGCCTTGCGCACGCCCTCGTCCGTCTCCTCGCGGTACATGGCGAGCAGGGACTCGCGGGCGCCCTGCATCTGCCCCGCCGGGACGCCGCCCAGCGCGTTGACGGCGGCCTTGCGCACGCTCGCGTCATCGCTGCGCAGCAGGGACGTGATGCGGTCCGCGGACTCGGCGCTGATTTTCTCAGTGGAGAGGTTGTCCAGGATGCGCGCCGTCACCGCCGGGTCCGTGGAGGCCACCGCGGCCGTCACCGCCGTGTCCGCCGCCGGGCCGTACTGGCCGGCGTACACGTGTGCGTTGTCCTCGATGAGGTTGGTCGCCGCCTCCTGCCGCACCTGGGGCGACTCGTCCCGCACCATGCGCTCGTACAAATCACCGGTGCGCTCCAGCGCGCTGGTGCGCCGCATGGCCCGCAGCGTGGCGGCGCGCACGGACGGGTCCGCGTCGTGCAACGCGCGCTGCGCCACCACGTCCATGGCCTGGGTGTCCGCTTCACGCTCCGCGCGGGCCACCAGCGCCGCCGCCAGGTGTTCGGCCATGACGGGGTCTGTCTCCCGCGCGAAGGCGTCGCGCAGCTCCGCGTCCGGCAGCGTGACGGCGGCCTCGCGCAGCAGGGTGCGCAGGTAGCGCTGGTAGGACGGTGAGCCGGAGCCCAGTCCGCGGCGGATGTCATCCATCAACCCGCGCACGGAGCAGGTGCTGGCCCGGAGCGCGGGCTGAGCGTCGGTGGAGGCCGCGTGCGCGTGGGTGGACAGCAGGGGGAGGAGGGGCAGCGTGAGCAGAAGGCAGAGTCGTTTCATGGAAGCTCCCGTGCTCAGTCGTGACCGACGAGACAGCCGAAGGGGTCCTGGTCGGGCAGGCTGTTCCAGAGCCGGACGAAGTCGTGGAGCCCGCTCGCGTAGAGCTGTTCGAAAACCTGGTAGATGGGCTGGAAGCGCGGGTCGGCCATCGCCATGTTGGCCATCACGGGCAGGGCCTCGCGGCCGGATGCGCGGGCGGCGAAGCGGAAGAGGGCCCACCGCACGCACGTCTCCTGCTCCCGGGCGAAGGCCTGGGCGAACAGCTCCAGCACCTGCTGGTTGTCTCCGGAGATGGAGAGGTTGTGCGCGGCGGCCTCGCGTCCGTCCGGGCTGCCCTCCTGCGTGAGCACCTTCGCGTACTGCGCGCGGGTGCGCTCATCCAGCACGGGCGTGGCGTGCATGGGCGTGGACAGCGCCAGGTAGCGAATCTGCTCGTCGGGGGACTCGGTGCCGATGGTGAGCAGCGCGTCCATGTAGGGCGCGGCGTTGCCCTTCGCCTCGAAGTCGCGCTTCATGACGCGGGCGATGGTGCGCGTGGCGGCCCAGCCCGCCTCGCCGGAGACGGGGTCCTTCGCGAAGGACGTCAGGGTGTCCAGCGCCGCCGGCTCGAAGCGCTTCTGTGTGTCCAGCGCGGACAGGAGGCCCGCGCGCCGTCCGCCGTCGAGCGTGGCGTCCATGCCCTGCGCCAGCAGCCGGGTGGCCACCTGGGCGTGGTGCACCGCCTCCGAGCCACGCAGCGCCGTCAGGAGGACGTCGAACTCGTCGGGCCCCGCGGTGCGCGCCCAGGACAGCACCTCGCTCGCTCGGCCCGGGTCCTGGCCAATCAGCTCCGTCAGGCGCCCCGCCAGGTAGTCCGCGACCAGCGAATCCCCCGACGCGAGCAGCGGCGCGGCCCACGCGCGGAAGTTCTCCAGCGTCACCGCCGCGTCGAAGCGCTCCAGCTCGCGCCAGCACACGGCCTCGTCGAAGCGAGGGGGCGGCGGCTCTTCGTCGTGCGTCCCACCCGCGCCCGCGCGCCCGCCGTGGCCTCGCCCGCCGGAGGCGGCCTCGCGGGACGCCGCGGCGGTGCCGCCGGCTTCGGCATCGGACGACGCGCCATCTCCGCCACGCGACGACAGCAGCGCCACGCCTCCCGCGAGCAAGGCCGCGCCCGCGAGCCACGCCAGCGCCTTGGGCACGCGGCGGCCCGGAGCGGGGGCGGCGGAATGGTGGAGGGATTCTGGAGTCATGGCGCCTGGGCCTGTGAGGGGGTCCAATCCCCCTGAGGGCCCAGCGCGCCTGCCGTCTCAGAAAATCATTTCGCGCGGATTTTCCCGCGCGAGGCTCAGCGGCCCGTCTTGATGCCCAGGCCGCCGCCGCCCTGGCCGGAATTGGCGGGCCGCTTCGTCCCGGCGGTAGGCGTGCCCGGGACGGACTTGCCGCCTCCGGCGCGCCGCAGCTCCAGGCGCAGCTCCTCGTCCGTGGCGGACACCTGCCGTGTCACGGGCTCGTAGCCGTTGAGGGCCAGGGTCACCGACACCGGGGCGGCCCCGGCCTCCAGCTCCAGGCGCAGCGGTGTTTCGCCGCGCTCCTCGCCGTTGACGCTCACCCGGGCTCCAGGGGGCTCGGTGATGACGGGCAGCTTCACGTGGCGCACCGGCTCGGGGTCCCTGCGTGGAGGCGGCTGCACTTCCGGCGCGATTTCCGGCTGGTGCGGCACGGCCACTTCCACCGGCGGACGGACCGGGGTGGCGTCCGCGGGCGAGCGGAAGAAGACGATGCCCGCGCCCGCGATGAGCAGGCCCAGCCCCGCCGTGGCCACCGGGAGCCAGGGAATGCGCCGGGCCGGCTCCGGAGGGGGGCGGGCCAGGGGCGCGGTGCCTCGCGTCTTCTCTTTCGGCTGCGGCGGGGCGGCGGCCTGCCGCGAGCGCGTCCCGGGGACGACGCCATGGGGGGAGCCGCGCATGGCCCGCGACGCGGAGGAGCGCCCCGCGGGGCCCAGCAGCCCCGGCACGCCGCTGAGCGACGAGTTGGAGCGCGAGTCCAGGTCCGCGTCCTCCGCGAGCTGGTCCAGCTTCGCTGGGTCCGTCTCATGGGCGATGCGGTCCGCGTAGAGCTCCCGCAGGAAGGCGGCCAGGTGCGCGCTGCTGGAGGGCAGCCGCAGGTTGAGCGCGTAGTCCTCCAGCGCCAGCCGGAAGGCGCCGCAGTCCGGGTAGCGCTGGTCCGGCGAGGGCGCCAGGGCCTTGAGCACCACGTCATCCAGGCCCGGTGGCAGGCGCGGGTTGAGCTGTGACGGCCGCGGCACCTGGCAGTCCTTCACCAGCCGCAGCGTCATCATGTCCGACTCGCCCTTGAAGAGGCGCTTGCCGGTGAGCAACTCCCACATGACGACGCCCAGCGCGAACAAGTCACTGCGCGCGTCGATGGCGAGCCCGCTGGCCTGCTCCGGGGACATGTACGGGTACTTGCCCTTGAGGACGCCGGTGGCTGTGTTCTGGCTGCTGGTGGCCGCCTTCGCCACGCCGAAGTCGATGACCTTCACCCCGCCGTCGAAGCCGACCAGGATGTTCTGCGGCGACACGTCGCGGTGCACCAGCCGCAGCGGCTTGCCCTGGGCGTCACGCGCCTGGTGCGCGTAGTGGAGCCCGGCGGCCGCGTCCGCGATGATGCGGAGGATGAGTCCCACCGGCAGCGTCTTGCCCTGCGCGCGGGACGTCTTGTCCAGGCGGCGCACGTCGTCGCCCTGCACGTACTCCATCGCCAGACAGTGGCGGCCCTCAATCTCTGTCAGGTCGAGGATGGTGATGAGGTTCGGGTGCGTCAGGCGCGCTACGAGCCCCGCCTCGTCCAGGAACATGGAGAGGAACTCATCATCCTCCGCGAGGTGGGGAAGGATGAGCTTGAGGACGACAAGTCGCTCGAACCCCGTCCCATGTTCGCGGGCCAGGAACACCTGACCCATTCCCCCAGAGGCAATCTTGCGCAGCAGCTCGTACTTACCGAATGGCACAGCCATGTGTGCCCACCAGGATATCGCTCTTTCTTAGCTCGTGGGAATTGCTCAGTCGCGAATTACCCCACAGGGTTGGGAGCGAGCAGGCAGGCAGGCGTGAACGGCCTGCCCGGCTTTCCGGGGTGAGTCAGGCTTTCATCTTGTAGCCGGAGCGCAGGACGGCGTAGGTGAGCGCGGTGGCCCCCACGGCGACGGCGAAGAGGATGCTCCCGGCGCCCAGGGGCGAATAGATGCTGCGGCCGAGCATGCCGTAGCGCAGCCCTTCCACCATGTAGACCATGGGGTTGAAGAGGCTGACGGTGTTCCAGGGCGCGGGCAGCTCGCGCACGGAATAGAAGACGCCGCCCAGGAAGGTGAGGGGCAGCATGACGAAGGTGGGGAAGAAGTTGATCTGCTCGAACTTCTCCGCCCACACCGCAGCGAGCATGCCCAGCACACTGAAGACGTAGGACGACAGGATGAGGAAGTACGCGGCCACTCCCGCGTGCTCCAGGCTGAAGCCGGTGAAGAAGGTGGCCACGGCCCAGGTGAGCAGACCCACCACGAGCCCGCGCACCATGGCGCCACCGATGAAGCCCGCCATCAGCTCACCGGGCCCCAGCGGCGCCACCAGCAGGTCCACCACGGTGCCCTGAATCTTGGTAATGAACAGCGAGGAGGAGCTGTTGAGGAAGGCGTTGTTGGCGATGCCGAGGAACACGAGCCCCGGCACGATGAAGTGCAGGTACGGCAGTCCCTCCACCGTCTGGACGCGGCCGGAGATGGAGACGCCGAAGACGATGAAATACAGCGTGGTGCTGATGAGAGGCGACAGGACGGTTTGACCCGGCACGCGCATGAAGCGCCGGACCTCCTTCGCCAGAAGGGTCTTCATCCCAAGGACGTTCATGATGAGGGCTCAGGCGGCCTGCTGTGGGCGGCCACGGAGGATTTCGATGAGCACGTCCTCCATGCGAGAGCGGCGCGTCTCCACGTCGGAGATGAGCTGCCCTTCGGCATAGAGGGCGCGGAGCAGCTCGCCGGACGGGGCGCAGCCGTCGCGCTCCACGTAGGTGAGGGTGCGGCCGTCCTCGCTGAGGCGGGCGGCGAAGCGCTTGCCGGCCTCGGACAGGCCCGGCTGCGGCTGCTCGAAGGTGATGATGACGCGGCGCTCGCCGAAGCGGCGCAGCAGGGTGGCCTTGTCCTCCACCATGAGGAGGCGGCCTTCGTTGATGATGCCCACGCGGTCGGCCAGCTCCTCGGCCTCTTCCAGGTAGTGGGTGGTGAGGACGATGGTGGTGCCCTCCGAGGCGAGCTTGCGCACGTAGGTCCACAAGTCTCGGCGCAGCTCCACGTCCACGCCGGCGGTGGGCTCGTCGAGGAAGACGAGGCGGGGCTTGTGCACCAGCGCCTTGGCGATGAGCAGCCGGCGCTTCATGCCGCCGGACAGCGCGCGCGTGTACGCGTCCTTCTTCGCGTGCAGGTTGAGGGCGGTGAGCACCTCGTCGATGCGCGCGTCATCCGCGGGGCGGCCGTAGAAGCCCATCTGGATGCGCAGCGATTCGGCCACGGTGAAGAAGGGGTCGAAGTTGATTTCCTGCGGCACCAGCCCGATGCCGTAGCGCGGACCCACCGGGTCCTGGTCCAGGTCCTTGCCGAAGACGCGGATGCTGCCGGAGGACTTCTTCACCAGGCCGCAGACGCTGCCAATCATCGTCGTCTTGCCCGCGCCGTTGGGGCCCAGCAGGGCGAAGATTTCACCGGGACGGATGGCGAGGTCCACGGTGTGAAGTGCCGTGAACTCTCCGTAGCGCTTGGAGAGTCCCTGGAGTTCGAGGGCGGGGACGGACATGGGGCCCTTCCTGTAACACCTCCGGTCGCGCCGCGCTCGGCTTGTGTGCGGGCGGGGTGTCCGTCCCCGGTGACTCGCCAGCGCACGTCGGGCAGGGTGGCGCGTCGCGTTGTCCACCCGGTGTCACTCCCGCATGGCGACTTCCTGGAGCGTGCCCTCGCGGCACTGGAAGACCGCGAACGCATCCGCGCCCTGCTCCACGCTGGCGAGGCACCGCACGAGCGAACGCTGGCCGCCGGGGTGCTGGACGGTGCCGGCGTAGCGCCGGTGCAGGTGGCCACAGAGGACCAGCCGGGGTTGGAGCGCGTCCACCAGCAGCCGTGCGTACGCGTTGCCGACGAGGTCGTGGCTCGCGCCGCGGCGCTGTCCCTGGAAGTCCGCGGCCTCCTCGGGCGGGATGATGCCGGAGGGCCAGTCATGCAGCAGGAGCACGTCCGCGCGCCCGAGCGCCAGGATTCGCTCGACGTCCTGTTCGTTGAAGAAGGTGAAGTCCTTGGTGGACACGTCACCCATGGAGGCCAGCGGCGGGCGGGACTTGCAGAAGGTGGCTTCTCGGTGGATGCCGGACAGGCCCGCCACGCGGAGGCCGTTCAGCTCCACCGCGCCGCTCCGGCCCAGGTAGTGGCAGTGCGGCGCCAGCGCGAATCCCTCGGGGTGCAGGTCGAGGTGGCCGTAGGGCTCGTGGTTGCCGCCGATGAAGTAGACGGGCCAGGGGAAGCGGCGCCGTCGCTGGTGGTAGGCCGCGAAGTCCCCCAGGTGCCTGTACTTCGTGGGGGCGGCCATGGTGGCCAGGTCGGCGTCGTGACGGTGGGGCTCGAAGTCGCCCACCTGGAGAACGAAGTCGAGCGGCCTTTGGCTGCGTTCCTCCCAGGCGGTGAGGTGATTCACCATCCGGTGCATGTGCCCGTGGACGTCGCCCACCACGGCGAAGAAGAACGTCTGGGAGGAGGACATGGCGGTTTCCGTTCCGGTTCAGGCTCGAGTCGCGGGCGAGGACGGGGGCGGTGCTTTGGGACTGACGGGAGGCGGCGCGTGCGGTGGCCACAGAGGGCTCCTGGAGGCACCGTTCGCTTTTCCACGCCGGCGGAGCGGGCCAAGGGGGCAACGGCTTGTTCCGGGCTGCCCCCACCTGCCGGGGCCGGTCGTTCGAGCCCCACGGGGTTGGGGGACGCTCTCGCCTTGAGTGCGTTGTTGCACCCTGGTATCCGCAGAGCCCCTCACTCCACCTTAAGCAGGAAGGCCCAGATGGCCCAGAATTTCATCTTCACGATGCAGGACCTGCGCAAGGTCAAGAACGGCAAGGAGATCCTCAAGGGCATCTACCTCTCGTTCTTCCCCGGCGCGAAGATTGGCGTCATTGGCCCCAACGGCTCCGGTAAGTCGACGCTGCTGCGCATCATGGCGGGCGTGGACACGGAGTTCTTCGGTGTCGCCAAGCCGGACCCCAGCGCCAAGGTTGGCTACCTGGCGCAGGAGCCACAGCTCGATGCCTCGCTCGACGTGAAGGGCAACGTGGAGCTGGGCCTGAAGGAGATTCGCGCCACGCTGGACCGCTTCAACGAGGTCAGCGCGAAGTTCGCCGAGCCCATGAGCGACGCGGAGATGGAGAAGCTGCTGGCCGAGCAGGGCCGGCTGCAGGACGCCATCGACGCGGTGAATGGCTGGGAGTTGGATCGCACCATCGAGATGGCCATGGACGCGCTGCGCCTGCCGCCGGGCGACGCGGACGTGACGAAGCTGTCCGGTGGTGAGAAGCGCCGCGTGGCGCTGTGCCGCATCCTGCTGGAGAAGCCGGACCTGCTCCTCCTGGACGAGCCCACCAACCACCTGGACGCGGAGAGCGTCGCGTGGCTGGAGCAGGCGCTCAAGGAGTACAAGGGCACCATCGTCTGCATCACCCACGACCGGTACTTCCTGGACAACGCGGCCGAGTGGATTCTGGAGCTGGACCGCGGCGAGGGTGTGCCCTGGAAGGGCAACTACTCCAGCTGGCTGGAGCAGAAGCAGAAGCGCCTGGAGCTGGAGGAGAAGTCGGAGAGCCACCGCCAGAAGACGCTCAAGCGCGAGCTGGAGTGGGTGCGTGCCTCCCCGAAGGCCCGTCAGGCCAAGAGCAAGGCGCGCATCGCGGCCTACGAGGAGCTGCTCAACCAGACGCAGGACAAGCGCGACGCGACGGGCGAGGTCATCATCCCGCCCGGCCCGCAGCTCGGTGGTCTGGTGGTCGAGGCCAAGGGGCTGCGCAAGGCGTACGGCGACCGACTGCTCATCGAGGACCTGAACTTCAAGCTTCCTCGCGGTGGCATCGTGGGCGTCATCGGTCCCAACGGCGCGGGCAAGACGACGCTGTTCCGGATGATGACGGGCGTGGAGAAGCCGGACGAGGGCGAGCTGAACATCGGCGAGACGGTGAAGCTGGCCTACGTGGACCAGAGCCGCGACGCGCTGGACGGCGACAACTCGGTGTTCCAGGAGGTGAGCGGCGGGCTGGACCACCTGGACCTGGGCAAGGCGGGGCAGGTGCCCAGCCGCGCGTACCTGGCGGGCTTCGCCTTCAAGGGGCAGGACCAGCAGAAGCGGGTGAAGGACCTGTCCGGTGGTGAGCGCAACCGCGTGCACCTGGCGAAGATGCTCAAGAGCGGCGGCAACCTCCTGCTGCTCGACGAGCCCACCAACGACCTGGACGTGGAGACGCTGCGCAGCCTGGAGGACGCGCTGCTCGGCTTCGCGGGCTGCGCCGTGGTCATCAGCCACGACCGCTGGTTCCTCGACCGCATCGCCACGCACATCCTGGCGTTCGAGGGCGACAGCAAGGTGTTCTTCTTCGAGGGCAACTTCGAGGACTACGAGGCGGACAAGAAGAAGCGCCTGGGCCCCGAGGCCCTGGAGCCGCACCGCATCCGCTACCGCCCGATTACGAAGAGCTGAGCCGCTGGAAGTCCGGAGCCACCGTACCGGCAAGGTGCGGTGGCTCGACGGCACTTCATCTCAGCAGGCGTCGATGCACTCCACCGTGAAGAACGGCGTCACGTCCTCGGTGGCGTGGCAGTCCGGGTTCGCGCAGGAGCAGTGCAGCGTCATTACGTACTCCGTGAGCGCCTCGTCATTGTAATACGTGTACGTACACGCCAGCCGGGACGACTGCGCCTCGGCCGTGGGCGTGTAGCCCAGGCCGCCGACGACAACGCCAGCGGGAGCCGCCAGCACCGCGAACGTCAAGAGCAGCTTCTTCATGTCACTCTCCTGTGTCAGGGTCGGTACTCCCAGTGCCAGGGCTCGGACGGGACGGTGCGCACGAAGCCGAAGTTCTTCGCGTTGTTGGCCAGCCACCGGTACGTCGAGGTGCCCGTGCCGCCCGTGTTGATGTCCACCGCGATGCCGCCCTGGTGGTTGGAGTAGCCCGGAGCCGCGGCGAGGTTGCCCGTGCCGTTCTTGTACGCGCGGTACAGCGCTTCCTGCTCCGCCATGCTGCGGAAGCCGCTGTTCACCTTCAGGGTGATGCCCTGCGCCCGCGCCGCCGCGTGCATGCGGTTGAACGCCGCCGCCGCGTCCGAGCGCATCTCCTTGCCGTTCGGGATCGACGAGAGCGAAATCTGCCGAGGCTTCCCGTTCACATAGCCCGTGACGACCCGACCGCCACCGCCACCGCCCGGGTTGGTGACGGGGCCCTTCACGTTGATGCCCAGCTTGTCCCACGTCTTGGGACCGACGATGCCGTCCGCCACCAGACCGCGGGACTGCTGGAAGGCCTTCACCGCCGACTGCGTCTTCGGACCGAACACGCCGTCCGCCGTGCCCGACTTGAAGCCCAGCACGTTGAGCCGCTGCTGGAGCGCACGCACCGGCTCACCCCGCGCGCCATTGCGCAGCGTGGGACCCGAGCCGCCCGTTCCGCCCGCCGAGTTGAGCGCGTTCCACGTCTTGGGACCGACGATGCCGTCCACCTGGAGCCCACGCGCACGCTGGAAGGCCTGCACCGCCGACTGCGTCTTCGGACCGAACACGCCATCCGAGGCGCCTGGATTGAAGCCCGCGGCCCTGAGCTTGTTCTGGAGTTGCGTCACGGCCGCGCCGCGAGCGCCGCTGCGCAGCGTGGGCGAGGCGGAGCGAGACGCGCTGCTGGACGCAGCCGCGGAGGAGCGGGCAATGGCTACCATGGGGGGCTCTTCCCTTGAAAGAAGAATGGAGTTGGAGCCATTTTCCCAACCGCTCAGAGAAAGTTGCCTGGGATTCCGTCAAAAACGCGTGTCAATCCAAGCGCGCGCTCATGATTGAGCTGTGTTTCGTGGCGTGACGGAAAATTTGCGCGAAGGTGACATCGGGCAGACGGGATTCGTGGCATTCACTGTTGTGGAAATATTCTGCCTTTGCCGTCTGGTTTGGTATTGGCTGATGCGTGAGGTGGGCGGTGGAGTCGCATGTTTGGCGCCCCGGACGCACCCTTGGTGTGGAGCCGCATGCGCAGGCCCCAGGCCCCCAACCCGGCGGCCGACCACGCCCCGCGGAAACGCCCGCCAAGGTCGTTTCATAGAGAAAATCTCAGGTTCCTGAAGGAACAACCTTGGGAAGTGCCCCGCCGGAAGGCTGTTCTAGTCGGGTCGGGACAAGAAGTGGCCGACGAAGCTTGCATTCGTCCCACGCTGCTGAATGTTGTCCCCAAGGTTTTTTCTAGGGAGAGAGAGAGAGTCATGAAGGGAAGCTTCGCCAAGCGCATCACACTTTTCGTCCTGACCAACCTCGCGGTGGTCGCGATGCTGGCGATCGTCGGGCAGCTCATCGGCGTGGAGAACCTGCTCGCCCGCCGCGGCGTGGGGCTGAACCTCCCGGGCCTGCTCATCATGGCGGCGGTGATGGGCTTCGGCGGCGCCATCTTCTCGCTGCTCATCTCCAAGCCCATGGCCAAGTGGAGCACGGGGGCGCAGGTCATCACGTCGCCGCGTTCGGAGGACGAGCGCTGGCTGGTGGAGACGGTGCACCGGCTGGCCCGCGACGCGGGCATCGGCATGCCCGACGTGGCCATCTACGACAGCCCGGACATGAACGCCTTCGCCACGGGCGCCAGGCGCAACAGCGCCCTGGTCGCGGTGTCCACCGGCCTGCTCCATGGCATGAAGCGGGACGAGGTGGAGGCCGTGCTCGGTCATGAGGTGGCCCACGTGGCCAACGGTGACATGGTGACGCTCACGCTCCTGCAGGGCGTGCTCAACACCTTCGTCATCTTCCTCAGCCGCGTGGTGGGCTTCTTCGTGGACCGCTTCCTCAGCCGCTCCGAGGATGGCGAGGAGAGCGGCGGCTCGGGGCCGGCCTACTTCATCACCAGCATCGTGCTCCAAATCGTGTTTGGCATTGGCGCCAGCATGATCGTGGCCTGGTACAGCCGCCGGCGTGAGTTCCGCGCGGATGACGGGGGCGCGCAGCTGGTGGACCCGGGCGCCATGGCACGCGCGCTGAACCGGCTGCGCATGCAGCAGGGGGAGCCGGCCATGTTGCCGTCCAACATGCAGGCGTTCGGCATCCGGGGCGGCGGGATGATGGCCCTCTTCTCCAGCCACCCGCCGCTGGAGCTGCGCATCCAGCGCCTGATGGACGGCAGCTGGAAGCGCTGACGCGAGCGCGGTAGTCGTCACCCCGGCGCATGTCACGAACTGGTGACATGCGCCGGGCTGTTCTGTGACGCGGCGACGGGGCCTGTGACGGTGAGGCAAAAACGAGGGCCCGTGCGTTGCGGTCGTGCATTCCGTCCTGTAACGGGACTGCAAACTCGAGTTCGTGCGCGCTTTCGCGCGCTGCTGGCAGTTCCGCGCCGTCATGACCCCCACTGCTTCGTTCCGCGCTGCTCTCCAGGTCCTGTTGTCCGGCTCCGCGCTGCTTCTGGCGCCCCTTGCCCACGCGCAGCAGGACGAGGCCGCGCCCTCGTCCGCCACCGAGCAGCCTCCCGCATCAGAGTCCACGCCGACGCCGGTTCCCGAGGCGGCGATGCCCGAGTCGGAGGCGAAGCCCGAGGCGAAGAAGGAGGAGCGGGCCTGGTACGACCGCATCCGCATCCGGGGCTATACGCAGTTCCGCTACAACCGGCTGCCCAGCTTCCGGGTGAATGACGAGCTGATCAACGACCAGGGCGACCGCTTCCTCGGCAAGAACACCGGCTTTGGCATCCGGCGCGCGCGCCTCGTGCTGTTCGGTGACGTCCACGACCGCGTGTCCATCTACCTCCAGCCGGACTTCGCGTCGGTCATCGGGGACCAGTACAACGTCACCATCATGCGGGACTGGTACGCGGACATCTTCCTGGACGCGAAGAAGGAGTTCCGTCTGCGCGTGGGCCAGTCGAAGGTGCCGTTCGGCTTCGAGAACCTCCAGTCCAGCCAGAACCGCCTCGCGCTGGACCGCAACGACGCCATCAACAGCGGGCTCAAGGACGAGCGCGACCTGGGCGTCTTCTTCTACTGGGCGCCCGACGAAATCCGGAAGCGCTTCAAGTTCCTCGTGGACAACAACCTGAAGGGCTCCGGCGACTACGGCGTGGTCGGCCTCGGCGTCTTCAACGGCCAGACGGCCAACCGCGCCGAGCGCAATGACACGCCGCATGGTGTCGTTCGCGTCACGTGGCCCTTCCTGTTCGGCTCGCAGTACGTGGAGGCGGGCGTGGGCGGCTACTACGGCCGCTTCAACCTCAATGCCTCGCCGCGTGACGGCGCGCCCTACGCGCTCGCCCGGGGCGCCGACATGGTGGACGCGCGCGCCATCGTCAGCCTGGTCATCTACCCGCAGCCGCTGGGCCTCCTGGCCGAGTTCAACCTGGGCCGCGGTCCCTCGCTGGGCGAGGGGCCCGTTGAGGGCCTGCTCATCGACAGCCGCCGGCTCCGGGGCGGCTATGCGCAGCTCATGTACAAGCTGGACGGCGTGCTGGGCATCTCCCTCATCCCCTACATCCGGGGCACCCTCTACGACGGCGGCAAGAAGTTCGAGACGAACGCGCCGCTCTACGACGTGCGGGAGCTGGAGATGGGCGCCGAGTGGCAGCTCAACAAGGCCTTGGAGCTGACGGGCACCTACCTCATCTCGGACCGCACCTCGTCCCGCTATCCGTATATCCAGGAGCAGGGACACGTGACGCGCATCCAGCTCCAAGTCAATTATTGAGCAATTCTGGAGGCTGCCGCGGGGGGCTGTCACAGTCCTGTGATTGGTGCGGCGCGTCAGGGTTTGTTCATGGGTACTGGATTCGAACACCCTGGCTGTTGTTTGGTGGCTTGCGCAACTTTCGGACATTGATCCGGAAAATCATGGAGGCGTCTGACTTACTTCGCCCCCATGGAGCCGCTGATGACTGGTAGCAACTCCTATCGAATCCGCCAGGGTGATTCGCTCAGCGCCATCGCCCGGCGCCACAACACGACCGTCGATGCGCTGGCGCGAGCGAACAACCTCCAGAGCCCGGACCGCATCATCGCCGGGAAGACCCTGATCATCCCGGGCGCCAACGATGGTTTCGAGGCCAATGCGCCTCGGCCGATGCCGCGCCCGGCCAACCGGCCGACGGGGACGTCACAGAACCGTGACAGCTTTGAGCCCGGCACCGCGCAGGGCACCGCGACGCAGGGCGTCACGCCGGCGGGGACCGCTGGGGTGTCTGGCACCCAGAATGGGTATCGCAACGTCGACCTGACGACCTTCCGCCAGGGCGGGTCCAACTCCGAGTCCGCCATTGTCGTTGGCACCTCGGAAGGCAACCGCACGCCGAACGGTGGCTTCACGGCGAGCTACGGGGGCCACACCGACCCGGGCAACGCCAAGCACAACCGTGGCTCGTTCTCCTACCAGGGGGGCGGCGCGAACTCTCCGTCGCACGCGGACGAAATCTGGAACCGCGAGCTGGGCCGCGTCACGCCGCAGTACCAGCGCGCCGCCGAGCGCGCGGGCCTGGACCCGAACAACGCGCTGCTGGCCTCCACCTTCTACGACCTGCACACGCAGTCGCCCCGCGCGGCGCAGAACTTCCTCAAGCGCGAGCTGCCCAGGCTGGCGCAGGACCCGCGTGGCGTGACGCCCGAGGCGCTCGTCGACGCGCGCGTGAATGCGTACCGCACGGACAACGGGCAGATCAGCGCCTCCGGCTTCGACCACAACGAGCAGCGCCTGCGCGCCGACCAGACGCGGCGTGAGACGGCGCTGGTCCGGGCCCTGGACGCGCGCGGCTACCGCGACGGGGGTGGTGCGGTCGAGAACGCGCCCATCCCGCGCCCGCGTCCGGAGAACCTCACGTCGGGCACCACGGCGCTGCCCGCCGAGGTCCCCATCCCGCGTCCGCGCCCGGAGAACCTCCAGGCCTCCAACACCACCGGGGGCGCGACGCCCACTGACTTGAACGACACGGCGGAGATCGCACCCGCGGCGGACCGCCCGGCGGTGCAGACGGCCACGCCGTGGGTCAGCCAGTACAACGCGTCGAAGGTGGAGCGCGCCGGTGACAAGGCCTGCTTCCGCGCCGCGGTGGTGATGGCCGCGGGCGCCGGGGCCACCGTGACGGGGCCGGACAACCGCATCCAGGTGGCCACCGGGGATGACCCGAACGGCGGCGTCACGGTGAACGCCGCGGCGGCGCGCCGGGGCCGTGAGTACATCGATGGCCAGCTCGACGCGGGCAAGCCCGTCGTCGTGGGCGTGGACCACCGCTCGGGCCGGAACTCGGACAACGTGGACGGCATCACCGACCACTTCGTGGTGATTACGGGCCGCGGCACGGACGAGCAGGGCCGCACGTACTACACGTTCCACGACCCGGCGACGAACCACCAGCAGCGCGGCGCGGACACCAACCCGAACAACCGCTTCTACGTGGACCAGGACACGGGCAACCTCTACCGGGAGGGTCCCACCACGGGCAACGTCGTCCAGCGGCACTTCGAGGTGTCGATGGTCCGGCCGAACGCCTAGTCGTTCCGCTGAGTGACGGGCGGGGCGTTGGGAAGCCCAGATTCCAGGCGCACCCGGGGCGGGGAGGAGTGACTCCCCGCCTCTGGGCGTTCAGTCAGGAACTGGGCGCGGGCGCGCGGCGCGATATGGTCGCCTGTGCCCCGAGGAGCCATGAACTTCGTCTTCATCTCCCCCCACTTCCCTCCGCATTACCTTCACTTCATCTCAGCGCTGCGGGAGCGGGGCGTCACGGTCCTGGGCATCGGTGACGCGTCCTACGAGTCGCTCCGTCCCGAGTTGAAGGCGTCCCTGCGCGAGTACTACTTCGTCCCCAGCCTCATGGACGAGGATGCGCTCACTCGCGCGGCGGGCTACCTCACGTGGCGGCACGGCCGCATCCACCGCATCGACTCGCTCAACGAGTCCTGGCTGGAGGTGGAGGCGCGCTTGCGTGGGGACTTCAACGTGCCGGGCCTGCAGCCGGAGGACATCCACCGGCTGCGCTCCAAGTCCGGCATGGCGGAGGTGTTCCACGAAGCGGGCGTGCCGCACCCGGACCTCATCCGCGTCCGGGACGCCGCGCAGGTGAAGGCGTTCGCCGCGCGCGTGGGCTACCCGCTGGTGCTCAAGCCGGACGTGGGCGTGGGCGCCGCCAACACCTTCAAGGTGGCCAGCGACGCGGAGGTGGACGCGGCCCTGTCCCATCCGCTGCCCACCACCTACGTGGCGCAGCCCTTCGTGCGCGGCACCATCGTCACCTACGACGGCATCGTGGACCGGCACGGCGTCATCGTCTTCAACCTCAGTCACGAGTACAGCGACGGAGGCATGGAGACGGTGGTGGAGCAGCGCGACATCTCCTTCTGGAGCCACACGGAGATTCCCCCCGCGCTGGACGTGCTGGGCCGGCAGGTGGTGGCCGCCTTCGGCCTGCGCGAGCGCTGGTTCCACCTGGAGTTCTTCCGTCTGCCGGATGGCCGCTTCATGGTGCTGGAGGCCAACCTGCGGCCGCCCGGCGGCTTCATGGTGGACATGATGAACTACACGTGTGACATCGACGTGTACCGGCTCTGGGCGCGGGTGGTGACGGGCGACCCGGTGGCGGACTTTCGCTTCACGCCGCGCTACCACGTCTGTCACAGCGCGCGCCGCAAGTCCCGCCGCTACCGGCACCCGCACGCGGACGTGGAGAAGAAGCTGGGCACGTCGCTCATCCTCCACCGCGAGCTGCCGAGCATCTACCACAGCCTCCTGGGCGAGGAGATGTACCTCACCCGCCACGCGGACATGGACGCCCTGCGGGACACGGTGCGCTTCATCCAGGACAAGGCGTAGCGCGCTCAGCGCTCCGTCCAGGTGAGCTGGTAGGTGGTGCTGTCCGCGTCCTCGTGGATGCGCGCCACGCGGGGGGACTCGGCGCCGCCCAGGCGCAGCAGGGATTCGAAGAGCGCCTCCGCGTAGCCGGGCGCGTCCACCCGCGAGTTCATCCGCATGGCGTAGGTGGTGGGGCCCTGCTCGGTGAGCTCCACCTCCGTGTAGTTGTCGGTGGCGCGCAGCGTCTGCGGCAGGCGCTGCACCATGCGGCGGGGGCCCAGCAGCCGCATCACGCCGTACACCGCGCGGCCCACGACGGTGCGCCCGTAGCCCTGCACGTGGCGCTCGGCGAGCTGGCGGAAGGCCTCCTCCCGGGGCAGGCCCGGAAGGGTCTCCTCGACGATGACGTCGAGGCACTTTCCCCACAGGAGCACCGGGTAGCCCGGCAGCAGTGGCCGGTCCAGGTCGATGCCCGCCTGCCGCAGCCGATGCTTGAGGCGGGGCGACACGCTGCCGCGCAGCCCGTGCTCGAGCAGGCCCTCCACCACCTGGACGTAGACGAGCCGCTGCTCCAGGGGGACCGTCCCGCGGTGCTTCATTCGAAGCACCTCACCCCAGCAGCCAGCGCATGGCGGATGGCAGGCGCCGCTGCCAGTCCCGTTCGTGGTGCCCGCCGTGTGGATCCAACACCAGCGCCAGCTCGTGGTCCGCGTAGCCCAGGTGCTTGAGGTGCTCGTAGAAGGCGCGTGTGGATTCGCCGTAGTAGACGGGCACGCCGCTGGCGTCCGTGTACTCGTGGGCGCCCGCGTCCAGGTAGATGCGCGTCCAACGGCGGCTGTGCGCCGACCAGGCGCCGAAGAGCTGGTTGGCGCCCCACGTCACGGTGGGAGACAGGGCGCCGATACGGCCGAACACCTCCGGATAGCGGCACCCGAGGTAGAGCGAAATCAGGCCGCCCAGCGACGAGCCCATGGCGCCCGTCCACTGCGGCTCCGGCCGGGTGCGGTAGGTGCGGTCCACCAGCGGCTTGAGGTGCTCCACCAGGAAGCGGCCGTAGGCCTCGCCGCGCGCGTGCATCGGGCTGCGCGGTTCATTCCACGGCGAATAGTCGTGCACGCGCCCCGCGCCGGAATCCACGGCGACGATGAGCCACGGCTCCAGGCTTCCTTCGCCCACGCCGTGCTCCAACGCGAGGTTGGCGCACCAGGTCTCGAAGAGGGCGGATTCGGGGTGGGCGAACACGTTCTGCCCGTCGTGCATGTACAGCACGGGGAACCGATGGCCCGGCATCGCATCGTATGCGTGGGGGGTGTAGACGCGCACGGTGCGCGCGAAGCCCTCCTGGGGGGAGGGGAAGTCTCGGACGATGTGGACGTGGCCCATGGGAACCGGGTGCCAGCATACCTGGAGGGGGTGACCGGTCGGGAAGCGCTGGCCCCGGGGATGCACAGGCGACGGGCGGACCGCGCGGTGCTCCCAATCTGCGCGGAATGCTGTTTAATCTGGAGTTCCCTCATGGAGCTGGAACATCCGCATCTGGCGGTCCTGCTGCTCACCACCGAGGCCGACTTGCGCGAGGCGCGCGAGGCCTTGGATGGCAGCGAGGAGTCACGCCTTCGCTACGTCGCCGCGGAGAGCCGCGCGGAGGCCGCGTACTTCCTGGCGTGGGACCTGCTGGAAGTCGACCCGCGCATGGGCCGGGCCTGAGCGCCTGGTCCGCGTGTCCCGCCTTTGGACGGCGCGTCCGCCTGCCGGACGACCTGTGAGCAGGGTGCTGCTGTAGGGAATCGTGGTCCCGGATGTGCACAAGGCGCGGTGCGTGCGTCGGGTGCTCTGGGTGGGATGGTGTTTGGGTTGGTGGCTGGCGGGCGCGCTGCCCGTGCATGCCGCGCCGTATGAAGTGGAGCCCGAGTCCGTGGGCGTGCAGGACCTGCTCGCGCTCGTGGAAGAGGGTGCCATCTCCGCCGAGACACTCTCCGCGCTGCTGGCCTTGCGACGGACAGGCGTGGACCTGGGGCTGGCGTCGCGTGCCTCGCTCTACGGCTTGCCGGGGCTGACGTACTCGGACGTGGACGTGCTGCTGCGGTCGCGGGGAGAAGGCAGCGCCGCGGGGGGCGCGTTGACGGAGGCGGCGTCGCGGCGGCTCACGCCGTTCCTGGACGTGCGGACGCCGGGGCGGTTGTCGGGTGATGCGCGGTTGATGATGGCCTTCGCGGCGTCGGATGGGCTGCCGCCACCGCTGGCGTTGCAGGTCCGCGCTGGAGGGCTCGCGGGGCTTCGGGGGGGGCTGATGACGACGCTGGCCCGGCGGACGCTGGCTCCTCCGCGCAGGGACGCGCGGCGGCGTGCCTTCGTGGTGGAGGCGCCCGGGACGTCCGTCACGCTGCCCAAGCTGTACGTGCAGTGGACGGGAGCGCGCGCGTCGCTGCTGGCGGGGGCGTACCGGCTGGGCTTCGGGCAGCGGCTCACGCTGGACACCACGGCGCTGCCGTCACCGGACGGGTTCCTGCCTGACGATGACGTGCGTCCTCCGGCGGGATTGGAGCGCGCGTGCCTGGTGGGCAGTGCGGGTTGCGAGCCCGAGGAACGCCTGTCGGACGTCACCCCGGACTTCCGCTGGGACGAGGGCTTCCGGGGCGTCGCGGGCACGGTGCGAGGCCCATTGGGGACGTGGGCCGCGCTGTCGCTCACCGGCTTCGGCTCGTATCAGTCCCGTGCGCTGGCACGGCATGCGGTGCTGGACCGCTCGTTGTGTCCGTCGTCCGCCCGTGGCGTGTGCAAGGCCCCTGACGTCTGGGTGTCCGTGGCGGAGGGCCGGTGGGAGAAGCTCACGGCGCGGACGTTGCCAGGGATGTTCCGAGAGCTGGCGGGCGGTGGCAACGCGACGCTGGCGCTGTCGTCGCGGAGCCATGTGGGGCTCACCGGTTGGATGGCTCGGCCCGTGTGGGGTCAGGAGGGGGCGAAGCTCGACTTCCAACCCAGCGCCCGCTACCCGGCGGGCGGTGCCTTTGGCGCAGTCGGGCTCGACGCCGCGTGGGGGCGTGGCGCGCTGGACGTCTTCTTGGAAGGCACGCGCAGCTTCGATGCCGCGCCGGGTGGCGGCGGGGACTTCGGTGCGGTGCAGCGCACCGTGCTGTCAGGGGAGTCGCGCGAGCTGGAGCTGTCGCTGCGCTACTACGGGCGCGGTTTCGCCAATCCCTACAGCGGCGCGCCATCAGGCCCGGATGCGCTGGAAGGCCTGCGCGTTCGCAACGAGCTGGGCGCCCGGCTGCGCTACCTCCACCGCGAGGAAGGCGCATGGCGACTGCGAGGGCAGGTGGACGCCTGGACGCTGCCCGCGGATGGGGCGGTGTCCGGGAGCGCGGGCACGCTGCACGCGCGTGCCTCGGTGCGCGGGGACCTTCGGGTGCGGCCCTGGTTGCAGCCCTCGCTCCAGGTGGAGTTGCGTGACAACGGCGTGGGCGGGATGGGGGCGTGCGCGGATGACTCGCTGTCCGAGCAAGAGGTGGCGGACCTGTGCGCCAGCGCGCGGTACGGCGTCACCGCCCGGGTGCGCTCCGACGTCGCGAAGGGGCTGACGGTTTCGCTCCAGTACGGACACGCGCGCGTGCAGGCCCCCGAGACGAAGGGGCTTCGCTACGACGCGCAGGCCGTGTTGGATGTCCGCGCCCAGCCGCTTTCGTCGCTGAAGTTGTATGGGCGATTGGTGTGGAAGGACCAGGACCTCTCCGAGCGCAGCCGGCTCCAACAGGAGCTGCGGACCGCGCTGGATGTCGCGTGGAGGGTGTCGAGCGCCGTGTCCGCCCGGGGCCGGTACGCGTGGGTGCTCGACTTGAAGGACGCGCGCGTGGCGCGTGTGCCTCCCGACCCGCCGCGCCACCTCTTCCACCTGGAGTTGGAGACGCGCTTTTGACGGAGCTGAACGTGAGGGGGCAGGGAATGAAGGGTTGGGGCAGGTACTTGGG